>JAYVDT010000550.1:0-2810 GCA_043749265.1 Rhodanobacteraceae bacterium
GGGTGCGTGGATGGCGGAGATGTCGTTCGAGACCTGCAAGGCTCCGAGGGTTGAGACGAAATCTGCAGACGTGCAGGCGGGGCCTTTGGTGCAGCGTGCAATGTTGACACCCGCGCCGGTGGAGAGATACCAGTTCGCCGGGTTGGCCTGGTCGATCGCGACTGTTCCACCTTCACCCGAGGCGAGTTGTGGCCAGGCAGTCGAGCCGAAGCCAATCCCGGCGGTTCCAATTGCGCCGAGGCCCGCGAGAAGCGAGCCGGGGAGTGCGGGGTCCTGGGCGAAGGAGACGACTTCCGCCAGAGAGCCCAACCCGCTGTTGAGGTTCTGGAAGTGATTTGCATCGTCGGGTGAACACGCGCTTCCCTGCTGGTTGACGCCGTCAGTCGAGCGGTAGAGACCGCCATCATTGCCGAGGTAGACGAGAGGCCCGCCCGTGATTGTGAGCGTTGCGATGGCATGTTGCGCCGGGGTGACTCTGGCTCGGTTGAGGCAGCCGTTTTCTGCATTCGTAGTGTTACGAAACGCGCAGCCGGAGGCGAGGGAGCAACGGTAGAGGTCGATTGTGCCCGCGTAGAGGATGGTGTCCGAGCCGGAGGGTGCGGCGGCGAGAGCGAGGTTGTAGTCGCCTTGAGGGATGACCGTGCTGCCAAAGCCAACCGTCAGCGAAGCGATGTTGAGGGCGTTGGCGAACAGGACGGTATTGTTTGCGCAGCTTGTGCCTGAGATGGCGCAGACGTCTTGATAGAGTCCGCTGGCGCGATTGGCAGAGTCGACGGTGAGGGCGAAGAGGTCGCCAGTGGCAGGCTGAATGGCTAGCGCCCCGCGAAAGATGGGGCAAGCTGAGGTGGCGTAAGTCGCGGTGCTCGGGGGGCAGGCTGCCGAGGTCAGGCCGGAGCCGGGTTGGTGGCTCAGGCGGGTCCAGTTGGTACCGTCTGCAGACTCAAAGTAGCCGTGGAATTGGATGGCCGCGTAAAAGCGCTGGCGCACCGGGTTCCAGACGACGGAGGTGGCGCTGTTACCGCCGGGAAAGCCTGCTCCTTGCTCAATCTGGCTGCCGTCCATGACGGTGGCTGTGTGCCAGCTAAGGCCCGCGTCCGACGTGGTGTAGAGCCCGGGCTGCGCGGCAGAGTTGTTCGGTGCGTTGACCAGATCACCTTCTGCCGCGTGCGTCACGGCTGCAACGGCAACCGACGGATTGACGCTCGAGAAGGCGATGGCCGCGAAGCCGAGACCGAAGAAATTGCGACGATTGGCTGCGCCGTCTGTGGTCTGCTGGATGAGCGTCCAGGTGAGGCCGCCGTCAGCGGAACGCAGAATTCCGGCACCGTAGTAGGAATCTGTGTTGTCGTTGGGGTCGCCGGTTCCGGCCAGGAGGACACCGTTCGCAAGGGCCAGGGCACCGACCGAGAGCGACGGGATGGCTGAGGTTGAGGTGCCGGGATCGAAGACTGGCAAGGTATCTGTAAGGGGAACGAAGCTGACAGCGGATGCGGGACCCGCGGCGTTGGTGGACTTCCAGACGCCGCCGCCGGTTGTGCCTGCATAGATCGTGTTGCCGGTGGTATCGGTGGGATCGATCGCGATGGCGGTGACGCGGCCGGTGACATTGCCGTAGAGCGCGGTGGCAACCTGAGCCGGGCCGACGGGTATCCACGCGGCAATGAGGCTGGTGTTCCTGGGCTGGGCTGCTAGTGCGAGGTGCTGGCGGCGGGCATCCTCAAGAGACTTCGCGGCGGAGACCCCAACGGCGGTGCGAGAGTTGAGGAATCGTCTGCTGCGGGCCTTGCTTGGAGCTTCTCCCTGCTGAGCCTGAAGGAACGTAAAAGCCACGCAGAGGCAAAAGAGTATGCACGCCCTGAAGGCGAGAGAGGTGCGACTGGTCCGGAGTTGCCGGAGGGACCGGGTAGAGAAAGCGAGTCGCATAGAAGCAAACAGTCGAAGGCCTTGTGAGCAGCCTCAAAGCTATCTATCGGTGATTCTTACGCAGACATGAGAGAGTTTGTGCAACGAGTATTGCCGCTGGTGGCTCTGTGGCCGCTCGCGAACTTAGCAGCGCACGATCCTGGGGGAGACGATGGATCGCGTCGCGTTCCTAGAATCTACCACCAGCTTGGAATCCGCCACAATGCTCTCGTAGTTGTAGACGCTATGGTCGGTGGCGATGAGGACGCAGTCGAAGCGTCCGAGATCTGTCAGCGGAGTTGACTCCATCTGGAGGTCGTACTTGCGACCGGTACCCACACGGTCGAAGAAGGGGTCGTTATAGTGGACGTTGGCTCCAGCAGCACTCAGCAACTCGATGATCGTGAGTGAGGGCGACTCGCGCAGGTCATCGACGTCGCGCTTGTAGGCGACTCCCAGAACGAGGACTTGGGCCCCTTTAAGCGCAGTGCCGTTACATTCCAGAGCGCGTTCGGCGGTCTTGACGACGTAGGCCGGCATCGCTTCATTCATGGCTCCGGCGAGTTCGATGAACTTGGTTTCGAAGCCGAACTGTTTCGCCTTCCACGTCAGGTAGAAGGGATCGACCGGGATGCAGTGGCCACCTACGCCGGGGCCGGGCTGAAAGGCCTGGAAGCCGAACGGCTTGGTTGACGCGGCGGCGATGACCTCCCAGATGTCGATCTCCATGTGCAGGCAGAGCTGCTTGAGCTCGTTGATTAGCGCGATGTTGACCGAGCGATAGATATTTTCAAGCAGCTTGGTCATCTCCGCAGCGGCGGGAGTGGACATCGGCACGGTGCGCGTGAAGATGGCTCCGTACAACGCACAGGCGGCTGTGGTGGCGGTGGGGTCGACTCCGCCGACGA
>JAYVDT010000551.1:0-2809 GCA_043749265.1 Rhodanobacteraceae bacterium
AGTGGTCCCTTGTTGCCGCCGGTCGAGAGCACCATGGCTGCATCCTTGCCGGATCCTTCGATCAATGCGGGGAAGACCGTGGCGCTCAAGCGCATCAGCAGGAGCGGCTCGCCGGCGCTCGCTTCCGGCTTCGCGCCCAGCGCAACGCTGCGCGCGTAAGCCGAAGGCCAGCGCGGAGGCTCGATGGAGAAGTCGGGATCGTCCACGTTGATAAGGCCAACTGCATGGCCTGCACGGGCAGCCGCAATGCGCTCCGCCCCTGTCGGAAGCCCAGCCCGCTGGGTGCCGAAGCAGATAACGATCTTGCCTTCAATCTGATTCATAACGTCTTTGCCGCAGTAGCCACGGAAGATCAGCGGACCCTCAATTTCTGCGGGCAGATTCGCAGCCGGAGCGATCGTGATTTGCTGCAAAAACTCAATTGGCACCTCACCGCCCGCATCGCGACGCAGGATAAAGCTGGTGCCTGCGGAGTCGACCGAGACCTCATGCATGGGCACGGTCTGGAAGTATGTTCCGTCATCACCCGCGGGCTTCAATCCAGCCTGCTGGAAGCGGTTCGCCACATAATTTGCGGCGCGCTGATAGGCGGCTGAGCCGGTATCGCGGCCTTCCATCTTGTCGCTGGAGAGATCCTCCGTCGTGTGCCACCAGGCCAGCGTATCCGCGTCATGAATCTGCTTGTCGCGCGAGTGGGGCTGGTACTGGGCGGACAACACGATGGGTGCCGCAACGGAGCCGGCGAGAAGCAGCAAGGCGATCTGTTTCTTCATTGTGTGGCGAGTTTAGCAAACCAACAGACCCTTCTAGAAGGCCTTTTGAGGCCGGCTGCTATCGTCACCTGATATCCTCCAACGGAATGCCTTCTCCCCAACCAAAGCTCCAGGTCGATCGAATCCTCCTCGGCGCGTTTGCTCTCCTGTTCGCGATTGGCGTCGTGTTTTCGCGCGGTCAGGAAGGCCATGGTCCTGTGCCGATGGTCGCCATGCGCTGGCTTGGGATCGCCGTGTTGGCTGCCTACGCGGTACGCCGCCGCACGTTGACGCCTTGGATCTTTGTCGCGATGGTGGCGGGCGCGGAGATTGGTTTCGATGCCCCAGCCTTTGCTGTCAACCTGCGCGTCTTCTCCGATATCTTTCTGCGCCTGATCAAGACGATCGTTGCCCCCCTCATCCTGGCCACGCTGATCACGGGTATTGCGGGACATGGCGATCTCAAGTCGGTCGGACGCATGGGCATCAAGAGCATCGTCTACTTTGAGGTGCTGACAACACTCGCGCTCGTAATCGGGCTTGTGGCAATCAACATCTCGAAGGCTGGCGTAGGCCTTGCCCTCCCCATCGCGCCGGGTGCGACAGAGACTCTGGCCAAGGTCGCGCCAACCCATTGGGATGACTTCCTGTTGCATGTCTTTCCAGAAAACATCGCCAAGTCGATCGCCGAAGGGCAGATCCTGCAAGTGGCGGTATTTGCAGTCTTGTTCGGCATCGCGCTCGCTTGTCTAAGCGAGGCGAAACGCGCCCCCATCATGCGCCTGACGGAAAGCCTGAGCGAAGTCATGTTCAAGTTCACGAACGTCGTCATGTACTTTGCGCCGATCGGCGTGGGTGCTGCAATGGCGTTCACCGTCGGGCATATGGGACTGGGCGTCCTCGTCAATCTTGGCAAGCTCCTGCTAACCCTCTACGGTGCCCTGGCAGCGTTTGCGCTGCTGGTCCTGCTTCCTGTGGCATTGATTGCCGGGGTGCCGTTGAAGCGCTTCCTGCAAGCTGTCGCCGAACCCGCAACGATTGCCTTCGCTACTGCTACCAGCGAGGCTGCTCTGCCGCGCGCGATGGAGGCGATGGAAGCGCTCGGGGTGCCGCGACGCATTGTGGCTTTCGTCATCCCCGCGGGCTACAGTTTCAACCTCGATGGCTCGACGCTCTACCTCGCGCTTGCAAGCGTGTTTGTCGCGCAGGCGGCGGGTATACAGATGGGTTGGGGCGAGCAGGCAATGATGATGGGGACGCTCATCCTGACCAGTAAGGGTGTAGCGGGTGTCCCGCGTGCAACGCTTGTCGTTCTGCTCGCAACGGCCGCGACATTCCGCCTGCCAACTGAACCGATATTTGTCATTCTCGGCATCGACGCGTTGATGGATATGGGGCGTACGATGGTCAATGTTGTCGGTAACTGCCTTGCAAGTGCCGTCGTCGCAAGGTGGGAAGGGGAGTTCGGGGCGGAGCTTCCCAGTGACATCGTCATCGAAGGCATGGCCGAGTAGCCAACCGCCAAATTAGCTTCCAGCCAGTCAATCTTCCCGCCGCCGCCTTTGTCGTTAGATCGCCTAGAATACGTTCGGAACAAACGCGCGTCGTATACTTGAGGTTTGTGTTGCACGGAATGGCATGAACAATATTCTAGAAAGCATCAACTCGCCCGCTGACGTCAAGAAGCTTACGATTCCGCAGCTTACTAAGCTTGCTGCTGAAATTCGCGCTCGCCTTATCCAGAGCGTAGCCAAGACCGGTGGCCATATCGGCCCCAATCTTGGCGTCGTTGAACTGACGATTGCGATGCACTATGTCTTCGATACGCCGACCGACAGCTTCATCTTCGACGTCAGCCATCAGGCCTATGTCCACAAGCTGCTGACCGGACGAGAGAAGCAGTTTCACACCATTCGCCAGCCCGACGGGTTGAATGGCTTCATGCTCCGCACGGAAAGTAAGCACGACAGCTACGGCGCAGGGCACGCCGGGACCGCGCTGAGCGCAGCGTTGGGTATGGCCGTCGCCCGCGATATGTCCGGCGGCACGGAACACAT
>JAYVDT010000552.1:0-2800 GCA_043749265.1 Rhodanobacteraceae bacterium
GGGCGGTGGAGAGGGCGGAAGGGCAGCCTTGCCCTTCGCCGTCTGCCCGGAAGCGGGTGTTGCCCGCAGCAGGTCCGATAGCGTGCCTGCGGTGAGCAACGCCGCCATCAAGCCTGCCGGGAGCACAAAGCGGTAAAGAGATATTTTGCGCGCTCCGGTCGGTATCAAACGGCAGTGCGTATGGTTTTGAGAACGTCGGTGAGAGAGGGGCATCCTTAACTCCTATGCGTTGCAGCGGCTATTTATGATCGCTTCTGCCATTAGACGATGCTAAAGCGGAAGAGGTTACCGTCCCCTGGTTGAGGCTGGGGGATAGCGCTGTCCGAGCGGTGGCAAAGTGTGTATTTTACACGGATCCTTACCGACGCCAATAATGGACTTAGGGCATCGCTGACAAGTTAAGAAATCTGCCGTTTTGTCAAGAGGGAATTCGGCCCATTTTGCGAAATCTTTCGCATGAACAAATTATCCTCTCCCAAACCTAAAAAAAGTAGTGTGCGCCATACCCGCGCGATTCAACGTGACCAGACGAAGCGTCCCAACACGGCCCCACCCGATGAGCAGATAGAAGCCCTGCTCAAGGAAGTCATCCAACCAGCCACCTTCGCGCAGGTCGCCCACTTCCATAAGTTAGGGTTGCGCGAGCGAATTCTGACGCTGCCGGTCATGGTCGCCTTCATCCTCTCGCTCTTGTGGAGGCATATCGCCTCCGTTCGAGAAGGGGTGCGCGTCCTCAATGAAGAAGGATTACTCTGGACAGGACCGATGCCTGTCTCCCCGCAAGCCGTCCTGCAAAGGCTGCGCGAATTGCTGCCGGACTTATTCGCCAACATCCTCGATCAAGTTCTGCCCTTGATGCAGCAGAGATGGAAGAAGCGGCAGTGCCCGCTTCCCGAGGCGCTCGCCTGGGCGACCCAGCGCTTTTCTTCGGTTTTAGCTCTGGACAGTTCGACCCTGGACGCGTTGTCCAAGAAAGTCGGACTGCTGCAAGGCACTCCTGGCAATGTTCTGGCCGGACGGATGGCTGCTTTATTAGATGTAGCTTCGCTTTTGCCCAAAAAGGTCTGGTTCGAACCCGATAGTCGCGCCCACGACCAGACTTTCTGGGAAGGAGCGCTTTTGCAGGTGGATCCGGGGATGCTCCTGCTGTTCGATTTGGGCTTCGTCAACCATGCGCTCTATGATTGGATGAGCCAGAAAGGGATCTTCTTTGTCACGCGTGTCAAGAGCAACGCCTCCCTCAAAGAGATCCGCTGCCTCGCCCAAGGCCCCAATCTGCGCGATAGTCTGGTCACGCTGGGGCAGGGAGCGAGTGGATGCCAGGAGACGCTTCGCCTGGTGGCGATCCTGTACGGAGGCAAGTGGTATCGCTATCTGACCAACGTTTTGGATCCCGAAGTTCTGCCTTCTGTCTATGTGGTGGCCCTCTATTGGCAGCGATGGCGCATCGAAGAGGCTTATTTTGTCGTCAAACGCCTGCTCGGTTTGGCTTACTTTGCTTGCTCGGCAGAGAACGCCATTGCGACCCAGTTGTGGGCGACTTGGATCCTCTATGCGGTGCTGACAGACCTGACCGATGCGGTCGCCGAAGCACTCCATCAGCCTTTTGCGATGATCTCGGTGGAGATGGTTTACCGAGGTCTCTACCATTTCAGTCAAGCCTATTCTCGGGGCTTGGCCAATGATCCGATTGAATACCTGGCTCGCAAAGCTTCGGCTCTTGCGATTATCAAGGCCAAAAGACCCAAATCACTAGACACTATTCGGCTATTGACGAATCAGATCAAACCTTAACTTGTCAGCGATGGACTAAAGGGCAACCCCTCGTAGCCGTTTGTGACCACTTGAAGTTGCCCCATCAGGTATTGTTCTTCTTGTCTACGGAGGAACAACACCTAATGAAGAATAGCACACTTTCCGACTACCGCAACAAAATGTACGCGTGTTTCTTGCGGGCAGGCGATGCGCTCATGAACCTCAATGATGCCCTGCTCACCGATACCGCCGCGCACTCGTTTGTCGAACTCACGCTCTCCCCCTTCTTTGCCAGGGAATGGTCCAGCGCCTATGCCGCCTGCAAAGACGGAGTGATCGACCGAAAAGCGTTGCGCAAACTCCGCGTCAACTATGCACCCAAGCCCACCCCAGGAATGCGAATGGTGCTCGCAGGAGATGCCAGTTCCATTGCAAGACCTGCCTCCGCCACAGCCCGCGACCGCACTTATGTGCATCAGTCCAACCTGCCCGAAGGAGCCAAGCCGGTCCGACCTGGCTGGCAATTCTCCTTTGTAGCGGTCGTTCCGACCGAGGCGAGCAGTTGGGTCTACACCCTGGACGTCGAGCGCATCCCGAGCGAGAAGACACCCGTCGAAACGATGGGCGAGCAGTTAGAACAACTAACCGCTCTGCTGGATCTGCGCCCCTTGTTTTTAGGAGATGGAGGCTATGGCAACGTGGCCTTCCTTCTCAAGACCTGTGATATAGCCTGTGATCGCCTGCTGAGGCTCGCCAAGAACCGGGTGCTCTATCGACCCAAGCCGCCGCGTCCGGACAAGCCGGGGCCGGGACGTCCTCCCGAAGACGGAGCGGTCTTTCGGTGTAAAGACCCGACCACCCACGGCGCCGCCGACGCTCATTGGGAAGGCAGCGATGACAAGGGGAAGCGTCTGGAAGTGGACCGTTGGGACGGCTTGCATTTCCAGGAGGCACGTCCTATCACGGTTTCGCTGCTACGCGTAACTCGTCATGGCGCAAAGGACAACAAGCGCGATCCTCGGGTGAGTTGGTTCCTCTTCTGCGG
>JAYVDT010000553.1:0-2785 GCA_043749265.1 Rhodanobacteraceae bacterium
TCACGGTCCAGCTCGCCCCAGAGGGCAGGTTGCCGGATCGTTTCAGGCATTAGCTCTGTAATTATCACGCCACACTTCGAATAGCGGAAGCCGTCTCGCTCTCGCCGTTCACCCAGGCGCACGGCGAGGGCGACCACTTCCCCAGAGTCGTTGGTCGTCTCTAAGAACCGGGCCTTGTTGAAGGTGTTTGTGTGCATGAAGACGAAGATGTTTTCAGCGGCTACCCTGTAGCGCCGCATCTTCTCCACCGCTCGGGCGGCATAGCTTGCGATGGCCTCCCGCATTGCCTGCCATGAGGTGACCGGAGCGCTGAAGCTGCGGTTAACGGCGATCCACTTCCGGGTCGGCTCCATCAGCTCCAGCGGCAGGCAGGAGATCCCGCGCAGCTCGTAAACCGTGCGGCCGCCCGTCACGGTCATCAACAGGAAAAACGCCGATTGAACAGTAAATGTCCTATCGCCTCGAACCGCCCAGTACACATGCAACAGAGCCGCTGAACTGGCGTAAAAGCGACTGCATGTCCGCGACGATGCATGCGAAGTAACCGGCCCGCATCCAGCGCCGTATCTGCTGAAAAGCCGCTGGCCACGGAGGCAGGTTGTTTGGCATCAGACGCTACGAATTGCCCCCTTTCACCAAATAGCGCACCGCGTTGAAGATAGCTTTTGATTCGTGCTCCTGCGATGCGTAATCCGTCCTGCTGTAAAAGCAGATAAGGCAATACAAACGCTCACTCCTCATCACTTGCATCCGTCAGATACCCTGCTTCGCTCCCTCGCCTATCGTGCCATGCTGAACGAGAGATACAACCCAGCAAGGTGCAAGGCGCTAACAGGCTCGACTGGTCCAGATCCGCCCAAGAATAATCAACACTGGTATTCACATTCCGGCACTCAGGTCGCCTGACCCGGACTTTGTGGCGCTCTCGGTGTTCTATGGTCCGTTTCTGACAGGACCCTTAGGGTAATCTGGCGTCCTTAGAACTCGAGGCGTAACGAGAGTTGACCCGTGCGGTTGCCGCCAAAATCGGAGCCGCGTGCCTGGGTGATCTGGCCGAAGTTGGACTGCGTGACATCGAGGATCGGATCCGCAAGGTTGGTGTGGTTTAGAACGTTGGTGAAGGTTCCCTCGGCGCGCAGGCGGATGCCTTCCACGATCGTGAAAGACTTGCTGAGGCCGCTCGACAAGCTGACGGTACCGGGACCGCGCAGGTCGCCGACAGACTCAGTTCCGTAGCGCCCAATAGGTAGTGAACCCGTGCCGACATCACACGGAGTGGCACCTTTCACAGGAGCAAGAGAGCTATAGCCAACCTGGCCCGGGCAGGCGAAGGCATCCTGGTTGAACCAGTGATTGCGGTCGTGCCGGCTATTGTTGCCGTTGGCAACGCGGTCTGGTCGCTGGGCGGCACCGCCAACGTAGGTTCCAGAGCCTGTACCGGAAGGGTCGATGGTGCCCGCAGGCAGGTAGGCGGTAAGGAAGGGCCCACTCTGAAAGAGGAAGATGTTGCTGGTCTGCCAGCCGCCTACGATCAGGTTGGCAACACGGCTCATGTTCGCTCCAAAGCGGCGCCCGCGACCTACCGGCAGCTCATAGATGGCGGTTGTGAGCGAGCGATGACGGCGGGTCCCGGCTACGTTGCCGTAGTCCAGGTGGCGATCGTAGCTGTCCGTGCCGCTGTAGCCGCCCTGCTCATCGACGAAGCCGGCGGAGTTGAAATTGGCATAACTTCCCTGGTTATCGGACAGGTTCTTCGCAAAGGTATAGACGCTCGTAAAGGCCAGGCCCCGGCTCATGCGGTGATTTATCTCGGCCTGCAGCGAGCGGTAATCGGCCTGCGCGGCGGTGTTGCGATCGGTGATCTGGTAAAAGTTCGGGAACGGATAGTCCGAGGCAGGGGCGTCCGCGGAGCGTCGCGTGTTCGAGCGTGCAAGTTGGTTGAACTGCGGCTGCCAGACCAGATGCCACGTATGCATGCCGATGTAGGAGAAGCGGCCAGTCAAATTATGGCCGAAGTCATGGTCGATCGAGAGGTCCGTCTGGAGCGAATAGGGATCGTGCCAGTGGGTGTCGATAGCGCTGTAGAAATAAACACTGCCAATGGTCGGAGCGAACTGGTCTGAAACCGACGTGTTAGGAAAAGCAAACGTAGGACCGGTGGCGGTATAAGCGTTGGTGAAGGCCTGATAATTCTGCTGCAGGGTCTGGGCGATGGCATAGAAGAGCGCACCGGTGGTGGTGATGTTGTAATATCCGGCTCCACCGCGAATAGCGGTCTTCTCGTTGCCAAACGGCCGAAAAGCGAAGCCCACGCGCGGCATGAAGCGTAGCTCTGGCGAGGTCCGCAGCCCGGCGGGCAAGCCTGCCTGCACGTTGGTGACCACTGGCGTGCAGCCTACGCCATTAATGTTAGCGCCTGTAGCGTACGGGTTGTTGACGCCAGCGGAGGGGCAGGCGTTCACATTGGCGAGCTCCTGCGGATCGAGCGTTCCGGCCGCGCCGGCCGGATAGATGAGTCGACCGGTGCGCGGTACGGAGGGGTCGAAATTGCCGGTAAGCCCGTTGCTGGCCGCGAGTGCCGGATGGAACTCGTAACGGAGGCCGAAGTTCAGGTTCAGGCTAGGAGTCACCTTCCAGTTGTCCTGCACGTAGAAGGCGTACGCGTTGGCCGCGCCGTCATTATCCTGGCGAATGTTGTTGCTCTGACTTTGGTAGGGAACACCAACCAGGAAGTCGGCGAACTCGTTGCCGGTGGCGGAGTTATTAGGGTCAAAGAAGAAGTTGC
>JAYVDT010000554.1:0-2785 GCA_043749265.1 Rhodanobacteraceae bacterium
TAGGCACCCACACCAAGGATGGCGACCCAACGTGGGCGGTGGATCCCTACTATACCGGTGAGCCTCTGCCGCCCGGCCAGAAGTTCGGACGCCGCTACCCCGCGAGCAGTCGCCGTGGCACGCGGCACAAGGCTTGTGATCCCGTATCCTAATCGGAGAAGATCGGGGCTCTCGTTCGGCGCCAATACCCGCGGCGTAAACCCGGCTAGATGCAACGCAGGCCAAAATCGATTGCCGGGTCGCGCAAAATGATGCTGTGCCGCTGCGGAGTAGAGGCCAGGATTGATGCCGCAGAAGAGAACTCTGAGATCAGTCGCAATAAGTTCAGGTATGCAACAACCCGCCGCAGCACGGATTTCAACAGCAGTGGGTGGCCGTAGACTAAGCGTGTCTTCAAACACCTTGCATTATCTCCGCATCGACCTCTTACCCTCAGAGCCTGGTAAGCGCCGCGCCTTTGTGCATAGCAATGTGATCCGTTTTGTCGCTCTTGATCTCATATTGCGGCTCATCCTTGGTTGCATGAACCTTGTACCCTTTGAACTCAACCTCAGATGTGATCAGTTTTGTAATCGTGCCGCTGACGTGACCGGCCTCCGAATTCCAACTAACGTGATCGCCAACAGTGAAGTGCTTCGTAGTCCGTTTCGTGGTCATTGTCACTACTCCAGTTAGCTCGGTGGGGCTATTCCGGTTACAAGTGTCACAATTCGGGAGCCACTATTTTGCTCTGCCCATTGAGGTTGCCGTGAGAGAGAAAAGTGGACCGAGCGGGTCGCGCGATTGCTGAAATCTCCGAGTCCAAACGCTCTCTTGTACTTGGATGCACGGAATGACCCTGGCAGATGATATCGGTGGGATCACTCTGAGCCACGTTCGATCGTGACGCTACTTAGCTCATAAATCGGGGTGTAAATTGCGTCACGAACATAAGATCCCCCTCAAAATGCCTTACCGGCTCGATCTAACGGTGAGCGTGCTCAGGCGGCTCTCTACTAACGTCGTCGATCGGTTCACACCAGAGGGACAATATATACGCGTGCTCTCTGGCTTCGCCAACCCCGTGATCGTGCGAGCCACACAGCTTCACGACGAAGGTTCCCTCTCCATCATCATTGAGGGCACTACGGAACACGATTCCACGGTGTTCGCCCTGGTGTGCCGGATGCTAGCAGTCGACCGCGATCTCACTCATTTCAACCTTGCGGCTTCGCACATCCCCTGGCTGGCTCCCCTCGTCACCCGCATGGAAGGTGTAAAGCCACCCCGGTATCCGACGCTTTGGGAGGCCTGCGCCAATGCGATCATCTTTCAGCAGGTAAGCCTGCGTTCGGCGAGCGCGATCATGCAACGCGTGGTGCTTGCACTCGGCCAACCGGTCGAAGTCGCCGAGCTGCCGACCCCTTGCTTCGTATTTCCGTCTGCGGAAAGCGTTCAGACCGCGAGCGATGGCTTGTTGCGCGCAACCGGGCTTAGCGCAAGTAAGATTGCGACCTTGCGTCGCGTCGCCGAAGCACTCGATTCCGGCATCCTCGACGAGAAAGCGTTGGAGGCCTCTCCCAGTCCAGACGCGACAGCCGTGCTCCGCCGGATCAAGGGGATCGGTCCGTGGTCGGCAGCCGTGATCCTGCTACGTGGCCTTGGGAGGCTAGATGTGTTTCCAGCCAACGACACCAGCGTCGCAAGCAATATCGCGCTCGTCGCAGGATCAGCGCCGTTCGATACTCAAGCCGTTTTGCGCACACTCGGGCCGCAACGCGGGATGCTGTACTTTTATCTGCTGCTCGCGCGTTTAGGAGCTTGTTGAAATACTCAATGCAGGTCAGACTGGACCCTAAAACAGCGGATGCTAAAGCTTCGCCGATCGGGAACCAATCGCTCCTCGAGCATTCTCGCGCGACTGCAGTTTGGTCCAAACCGGCGCGACGGTCTCTTTCAACAAGCTACTAGGAGCTTGTTGAAAAAGCTCTTGGGTGTTGGGTTTGTTTAAGACTTTTCGGTTGCGTTCTTCGTCTCAGGATCATGCGTGGAGACGAGCGGTTTCAGGACGAGATGTTCAGTTGTTTGACGTTGGGGCAGCGAGTTCCTCAGGATCATCCTTTGCGTGAGATTCGCAAGCTGACGGATGTGGTGCTGGTTTCGCTGAACGACGAGTTCGATGCGCTTTATTCAGCGTCGGGCCGTCCTTCGATCGCACCCGAGTAGGTGCTGCGGGCGCTGCTGTTGCAAGTGTTCTACTCGGTCCGTTCGGAGCGGCAGTTGGTTGAGCAGCTGGACTATAACCTGCTTTTCCGCTGGTTCGTCGGGCTTGGCATGGATGACGCGGTGTGGAACCATGCAGTGTTCTCGAAGAACCGAGACCGCCTGTTGACGTCCGAGGTGGCGCAGCGTTTCTTCGCCGAGGTCAATCGATGTGCGAAACGATTCATGTCGGACGATCATTTCACCGTCGACGGTACGCTGATTCAGGCCTGGGCGTCGCAGAAAAGCTTCCGAGCAAAAGATGGTGCCGACGATGGCGATGGGACCAACTTCCACGGCCAAAAGGGTTCGAACGAGACGCATGAATCGACCACCGATCCGGACGCTCGACTGTACAAGAAGAGCTATGGCAAGGAGTCGCATCTGTCCTATTTGGGCCACGCGCTGGTGGAGAACCGCAACGGCCTGATTGCCGCCGCTATGGCCACCACGGCCGACGGATATGCTGAACGCAAGGCCGCGCTACTGATGCTCGAACAGCAGCGAAAAGGACGCAAGCGGCGCATCACCGTGGGTGCCGACA
>JAYVDT010000555.1:0-2785 GCA_043749265.1 Rhodanobacteraceae bacterium
GTGTAACCACCCAGAGACTCCAGGATTATCGTCGGCCGATCCTCGGCGCTTTTGGTCCGCAGGTCTACCGACCCGCCAATACCATCGCCTTCCATATTGGCTTGCAGCGTCTTGTTGATCTGAACCGACTCCACCAGGTCGGCCGGAATCAGGTCAAGCTTGATCTGCCGCACCGTCTCAGGCGACGCAATCCTTACCCCATCCAGCGTCGTATTGGTCAGTCGCGGCTCTGTTCCGCGAATTTTTACATACTTGCCTTCGCCCTCGTCGCGCTCCAGCGTCACGCCTGGCAGGCGCCCAATTGCATCAGCAACGTTCGCGTTCGGAAGGCTCGTAATCACATCCGCCGGCAGCACGTTGATAATGTTGTCCGCGTTAAACGTCCGATTGATCGCCTCAACCTCGCCTCCCTGCCGTCCGGCGTAGACCATCACACCTTCAACGTTCGAGGAGATCTGTAACGTCACATTGGCCCGCGCAACCTGCCCGCCAACAATCGTGATCTTCCGCGTAGAAATCGCAAAGCCGGAGTAAGTGACGTTCAGCGTGTACTCTCCTGCCGTCAAAGCCGGCAGCGTGAACTGACCCTGCGCATCGCTCAGCGCGCTCACCGTGCCCGGCAAAAGTGTTATTTGCGCACCCTGCAGCGAGCTATCCGCCGCATCCGTCACCGTGCCTGTCAATGTTCCGCGGCCCGCCTGGCCAAAGCTGTTCGACGCCGCGGCTGTAACCATCACAGCCGCAAAAATTCCTGTTCTCACTCGCATACGAGTCCTTAAACTTTCATTCTTCTAAGAGAGTCCTTCGGAGTTCCGGAGCACGCCTGCGCGCAAACCGGACTGATTGAGAGGCAGCAGAAGATCCGCCTCCTCGCACGTCGCCCCATCTTGGGAGCCTTCGGAAAGCAGACCGCTGCTTCGTGTCTTCGCGCCTTCACGTCGGATCAAGACGATATTAGCCAGTCATCTTTACTGTACGTTCACTAGAATGTTAATCTCCCGCAACAAAACCTTAACGCAACCTTAAGATTCGCAGTGTGAAAGCACGCTGTTGCTTCGGCTCGTTGCGCTACGCCAAACCCCGCCGCCGGCTCAGCAAAAACATCAGCCCCGCAGCCAACACAGATGGCACCGCCAGCGTCAGCAACCCACGCTGATAATCTCCCGTAAAGTCGCGCGCGCGTCCCATCCAGTACGGCCCCACAAACCCGCCCGCCACCCCGATCCCCGTGATCGCCGCGTATCCAATCGCCGCCGCTCGCCCCGTAAGAAACGTCGCCGGCAGCGTCAGCACCGGCCCCTGCGCCGCGTTGTAACCCGCAATCGTCAGCGCAAACGCTGGAATCGCAAGCCACGGGTCCCGCGTCAGCCCACCCACCAGAAAGCCCGCGCCCATCAGCAAGCATGGCACCACAATATGCCACGTCCGCTCACCCGACCGGTCCGAACTTCGCGCATTCCAAAGCATCGCCCCCGCCCCCATCACTCCCATCCCCGCGATCAGCCAGCCCACCCGCCCCACGGTCCACCCCGTCACTCCCTGCAGGATCACCGGGGCAGAAAAGGACCATCCATACAACACAGTCAGAATGCACAAAAAGAACAGCGCGATCAGCCACATCCGCCCATCCGTCATCACGTTCCGAACATCCGCCCAGGCATGTCCTTCTCGCACCTTGCCCGCACCCGCCCGAGCCTCCAGCCACTCCCGTTCCTCTGGCTCCAGCCACTTCGCATCCTTCGGAGCATTCGGCAGATACAGCCAGAACATCAAACTCAACAGCAACGGTGGCAGCCCTTCCACCAGGAACAGCCACTGCCATCCCCGCAGCTTCAGCCATCCATCCAGCCCCAGCAGCCATCCCGCCAGCGACCCCATCACGGTAGAACTCAGCGGCAGCGCAATATAAAACCGGCTGATCGCCCGCGCCCTGTACTCAGCCGGAAACCACTCCGTCAGGTAATAGACCACACCCGGGAAGAAGCCCGCCTCCGCCATCCCCAGCAGAACACGCATCGTATAAAACTGTAGCGGAGTCCGCACAAACATCATGCCAATCGCAAGCAGCCCCCACGTCAGCATGATCCGCGCCAGCCACTTCCGCGCTCCAAATCGTACTAACATCAGGTTCGAAGGAATCTCGCACAGCGCATAGCTGACAAAAAAGAGCCCCGCCCCCAGCCCATACATCGTCGCCGAAAAATGCAGGTCCCGATTCATCGAGATCGCCGCAAAGCTAACATTCACCCGGTCGACATACGCTGCCCCGTACCCCAGCCCGATCAGCGGAATCAGCCGCAGCGAGGCCTTCCGCAGCGCTCTACGCCCGGTCTCGTCCGCCGTCACGCTCAACTCCGAAACCACATCCGTCGGCAAGGGACCTCCTGCAATAAAGTATGCGCGAAGATACCACCTCCACCCCTGAAGCCCGCTCGCCGTGCAGAGCAGCTCAGCCCTCAGCAACCCCCGCCATGCCATTCGCCCACCCGAAGCCCTGTCCGCCTCTCTCAATTCAAATCGGTGTCAATCCTCTCGCCCAATCCAGCACCTATTCAAATCCCAACCCCGGTCAGTTCCGAGCAAACCTCCCAAAGTCGTCTCTGCGCCTCGCGATCCTTCGCCTGTGGCGCCACCTCCGCCAGCCCTACATCCCCTCCGCGCATCTCGTTCAGGCCCTGCGGCCCGTAATAACCGCCACCCAAAGCCTCTTTCGCCGTCGCCGCAAACAACGTCGGCACCGCGCCACCAACGGTCGAGTTCAGCGTCGCACCGATTCCCCACTGCA
>JAYVDT010000556.1:0-2784 GCA_043749265.1 Rhodanobacteraceae bacterium
GCGATGACGTCCTGGGCCAGCTTGACCATGTGTTCGGGATCTGGCTTGGCCATGATGACGACGATTTTTACCGTGGGGTGCAGGGCGGCGTTGGAAGGAGGGCCGACGACGCTGGCGAACACCCCTCCGGGCCGGACCTTGGCAAGGAGCATCTCGCCGGTGGGGCCACCTACAGTGTCGGCTACGGCGTCGATGACGCCGAGTGCGGACATGGCTTTTTCGTCGTCGAGGGCCAGAACGGCATCTGCGCCTAATGTGGCGGCCTGTTCGAGCTGTTTTTTGCGGACGCCTGCGATGACCTTGGCGCCGCGATCCCTGGCGGTGATGACGGCTACCCGGCCTACACCGCCGACGGCGCCTGTAACGAGGACTGTCTGACCTTTCTGGATGTTGGTGCCGAGACGGATAAGCTGCTCGCCGGTCAGGCTGATGAGGGGGAGCGCGGCGGCCTCGGGGAGTTCGAGGCCCTCGGGGACTTTAGCGAGGTCGGTGGTTTTGACGACGCAGAGCTCGGCGTAGGTGCTCGAGGCGAGCCCGAAGACCTTGTCGCCGGGAGCAAAGTTGGTGACATCGGGCCCTACGGCGCGGACGATGCCCGAGAAGTCGCGGCCGAGGATGGCGGGGAAGTCTACGGGGAAGAGGTCTTTAGCGGCGCCGGAGCGCATTTTGAAGTCGACGGGATTGATGCTGGCGGCTGCGACGCGGACGAGGACTTCACCGGCCTGGGGGGTGGGGTCATCATGATCCTGCCATTTGAGCTTGCCGGGACTACCGTACTCGTGCAGAACGACTGCTTTCATTGCAAACACCTCCACTAACTGAGGTGTTGGATGCGGGTTGGCTCATTGGTGACCTGGGTGGTTGCGGCGGGGGTGTCCTGGTTGACGAGGTAGCGCTCCCAGTCGGGGCCTTCCGCGATGCGCTTGAGGAGCTGGAAGCGGCGGAGCAAGAGGGCGAGGACGTGGGGGACGACGATGTGTTTGCCGATGACCCTGCCGAGAGGGCCGAAGGGCAGGGAAAAGCGGACGACATCGACCATGAGGGTCTGGCCGTCGACCCAGGTGAACTGGTGGTCGTGCTGGAAGTGCTTGAATCGGCCACGGCCCATGGTGTCCTGAAAGAAGTTGGGGCGGTCGTAACCGGTGATGAGGGTCTCATGCATGGCGGGGATGCCGAACTTCCAGCCGCGCCAGACGAGCTGGTCGCCGCCGACGATGAGGCCGGCGGTCTTGCCCTCGACGGGCGTGAGGCCGATGGTTTGCTGCACGATGGCGATGCTGGTCGAGAGCAGGAAGCAACGCTCGATGGGAGCGTTTACGTGGATGTTCTCTTTCAGGCGAAACATAGTTTTGACACTCCATTGAACAGTCTGATTGACTGCGCGCGCGACGGTGTTGCTGGGATTGGCGCCCCGCACCGGATTCTACTCCGGGGGTGGAGGGGGTTCAGGAGGGAGTGTCGTTTGCTTTTGGGGAGATGAATTTAGAGGGCTTCGATTTCTTCTATGTCGCTGGCAAAGTGGCGCTCGAAGATGGCTTTGACGAGGACGGCCTGAGGCTGGTCTTTGACCAAGACGCTGAGGAGGGCACCGCCGGTCGGGTCGCCTTCGGTGCCGTCGCCTTCCAGCTTTTTGTGCTGGTGGAAGATGCCGAGAACGACTTTGCCGATCTTTTCTTCGAACTCAGTTAAACCGCCTTCGCCTTCGGTGCCTGGTTCGAGGTCGGCGTCTTCGGGGGGCTCGGGTTTTTCGCGGTTGGCGATGACGATGAGGTCGCCTGGGTTAAAGCCCTCGTCGATGAAGGCGTCTTTGACTGAGTCGGCTGCGTCACGGCTTTGAAACGTTCCCATCACCCGCATTGTTTTTTCTCCTGTCCGTAAGATGCCGGCGGATGGGTTTTGGTCGGGAGGCGAGGTTTGGGACGGGGCTACAGTCAGATTCAGGGGTGGCGCGAGGCGGGCGCGCGCTTTTTGGGTGGCGCGGTGGCAGTCGTGGCAGAGGAGTTGGGTGTTGGCGGGCGTGTAGCCTTCGATGGCGAGGAAGCGGTCCAACTCGGCGCCGCGCTCGGGGAGGCTGGTCTTGCAGAGCGCGCAGAGGCCTTGCTGTTGCTTGACCTTGAGGTCCTTTAGTTTGCGGCGCTGGGTGGGGTTGCCGCGCTCGTCGAACTCTAGACGCTTGGAGATATAGCGCTTCATCTGGAGGATAAGTTCGCGGTCTTCGCCGGCGATCGAGAGGATGTCGGCGCGTAGACGATCCAGGAGGGATATGGCTTTTTCCCGGTCTTGGGGGGAGAGTGAAGGCATTGGGTTTTATTGTCTGGGTTGAGGAGTGCGAGTGCAACCGGGATCCCTTTGGGATGACAACAAATGGTGGGTTGGAGCTTATTCATCGCGTTGAGGCTGCGATGAACGGGGCACAGAAGGGCTGGGGGCTCTGGGGGAGGAGGGACGCTGATCCCTCGACTGCGTGGGGCAGGTGCGCGTCACGCTCGCTCAGGATGAGAAGTGTTCCCCGGGGATGCTGGCGTTCGTTGGGTTTTGTGGCGGATTGAGCCCCAGGTCCCAGAGGCGAGACCTGGGCACCCGGATTGTGGGTGGCTAGAGGGCTACGGCTTTGGTTTCGGTCAGGGTTTTGCAGCGATCTAGGAAGGCTTGTAGGGTGGCGCTGCCCTCGTCGCCCTTGGCGCGAACGCGGACGCTTACGGAGTCGGTGGTGGATTCCTTGTCGCCCATGATGAGGATGAAGGGGACTTTCTGGAGGCCGAACTCTCGGATTTTGGCGTTCAT
>JAYVDT010000557.1:0-2782 GCA_043749265.1 Rhodanobacteraceae bacterium
TGGTGAACAACTGGCGGACGGCAAGTCTCGGTTGGGAACTGTCATCCTTCCTTGCTGCATCGCCCACATCGCGCACTTTGCATCATACCGGGTGAGGTGAAGCGATGGTGATTGCTGTTCTGCAAGGTTCGGTAAGAATGGACCGAATGGGTGACCGAGCGGCTCGGTGGGTTGTGGCTCAGTTAGAAGCGCGAGGGCATGAGGTTGTGCTGGTGGACGCCGCTGTATTGCAACTGCCGCTGCTGGACCGCATGTGGAAGGAAGTGAAGTCAGGGTCGGACGCAAAGCATGCTGCATTGCGGGAAAAGCTTAGCCCTTTGGCAGCGCTTTACGAGCGGGCCGACGGTTTCGCAATAGTCAGTGCCGAGTATAACCACAGCATACCTCCGGCCCTGATCAACCTGATTGATTACTTTCTTGAAGAGTACTTCTATCGCCCGTCGGCGATTGTTTGCTATTCCGCCAGTCCGTTTGGTGGCGTCCGCGCCGCGATGCAGTTGAGGGGACTGCTGGCCGAGGTGGGGATGTCATCGATTCCGTCGCTACAGCCAATTCCGAATGTTGGGTCGGCACTCAGTGCGGATGGTGTGGCCCTTACTCAGGAGCTTGCGGAAAAATCTGGAAAGTTTTTCGACGAGTTTGAGTGGTATATTTCGGCTCTGAAGGCAGCGCGCGAGAAGAACGATCCACGAAAGAAAACTGAAGTTTAAGTCAGCGGAACCGGCGCATGACCACGAGTCCGGCGCCGAAAACGCCCACACCGGACACAACCAAGATAACAATTGCATGTCGATACGCGGATATAGTCCGCGCCGGGGCTTGGCCAACAGCTTCAGCACATTGGCTGCATCCCTGGGCACTGGCTGGAAGCGCATACCCAGCCCATATCAAAACGATAATTGCAATGGCAGCCTTCATTGAAACCAGACCAGCAAGGCAAACAGGCCAAGCCAGAGTACGCCCATCGAGTGCCAGTACCATGCGGAAAGGTCAACCATGATCTGCCGATTTTCCATCTGTTTCGAAACGTAGAGACCAATGAGTGCACCCAGTAGTGCTACGACGCCAGCGAACAGATGCAGACCGTGAATCCATGTGATCAAGAAAAAGGAGTGGCTGCTTGGGCTGGTGTTGTAAGCGATATGGGCCGTACCAAGCTGGTGCCATGCCATCATCTGGCCGACCAAAAACACGCTGCCCAGCAGGAAGGTTGCAAAGACCCATGGCATCGCCCTGCGAGACGTGGGCTTGCCCAGTCCGAGCCACTCATCCATGACGTGGATCTCGCGGAACATGTGACGCCGACCGACCTCGATCGTAATGGAGCTGAGGAGCAGGACAGCAGTGTTCAGCCAGAGAATGGGGGGGATCGCGATCGGCAGCCACTCATTAATGTAACGCGCATTCGCGTCGAAGTGTCCGGCACCCTGCGATACGAAGAAGACGCTCACGATTGCTACAAAAAACATGAAAACCGCGGCGAGGCCGAAGAACAGGCCAAGCCGGAAACGATCTAGACGCTCACGAGGGTTATGACGACCCCGCCGACGCTCGTTCCAGTTGTCAGAATCACCGCCGCCCCCGGTTCGCTTGTCAGTAGGTGGCCGGCGTCCTCCGCCGTGGTCCCCTTCATCTAGTTGCCGGCGTCCGCGTTTTGTATCGGGAGGAGTGAAAATGGCGGGCATAATTGCTCCTTAGCGCGGACGCTCTCAAAACAAAGCTTACTCCGCTTTTGCCACTTCAGCCCACTGGCCCTGAATGGAATTACCATGGGCGCCATTTTGGTAGACGCACGGTGAACAATGAACGATTCGCAATTCATCTGACGGTAAGTCCGGCGCCCATTCCAGCGTGGTGGCCAGCCAAGGGTTCGCCGAGGCGCGCTGACCTCTGCGGAGGCTGATGATGAGGTTTACGACAAAGATCGCCTGTGCGGACACCAAGAAGAAGACAGCCACCGTAACAAATCTCTGAATCGGCATGACATTTGCCAGAAGGGTAGATGCGGCGTTCGCAACACCATCAAGTTGAGAGTAGTGCCGCGGATTTCCACCGAGTCCGGCAAGATGCATTGGAACGAAGGCAGCGTAGGCCCCGATCAGGGTGAGCCAGAAGTGCCAGCGTCCGAGTGACTCGTTCATGAGCCGACCGCAGATCAGGGGAAACCAGTAGTACGTTGCGGCAAAGAGGCCGAAGACGCCGGCCATCGACATGATGAGGTGGAAGTGGGCCACGACGAAATAAGTGTTGTGAAGGTACTGGTCAAGGATGGGCTGGGCCAGGATCGGACCGGTCAGCCCGCCTGCGACGAACAGAGAGACAAATCCCAGGGCAAAGAGCATCGGGGTGGAGTAGACCGGACGGGAGCGCCAGGTGGTTGCAAGCCAGCTGAGGACCTTGGCGGCGGAGGGAAGCGCGATGGCCATCGTAGAGATGGAGAAGGCGGTGCCTGCGAAGGGGTTAAGGCCGGCGACGAACATGTGGTGTCCCCAAACGAGGATACCGAGGATACCGATCATGAGAGTTGTTGCGATCATCGTGCGGTATGCGAAGACGCGGCGGCGGCTGAAATTTCCGAGGAGCATGGAGGTCAGGCCCATGCCCGGCAGGATCGCGATATAGACCTCCGGGTGCCCAAAGAACCAGAAGAGGTGTAGCCACAGGAGCGGCGAGCCGTTGCCGCCAGTGTGGAGAGTGCCGCTCACGAGGTCGCCTGCAGGGAGGAAGAAGCTGGTGTGAGCGTGGCGGTCAAGGAAGAGCAATGCCAGGGCTGCGAGCAGAA
>JAYVDT010000558.1:0-2779 GCA_043749265.1 Rhodanobacteraceae bacterium
TGCTCCAGCGTGTCAAAGTCTATGTAATTCAACCCTCAAGCCTGAATGACGGCTGCGACTGGACGCAGTCCGGATCAAATTGCCGTTCCCCAGAGAACGAACTCATCCAGCCACTCCGGTTGTCCCCAGGCACACACTTTATGAAGAGCCAATCGATGCACAATCACACCAGCCCGGTGGTCGCAGAGACTCCTTGCATCGCAACTCGCGAAACCCTTGCCTACGCAGGCAACGCATTGTATACCACCTGCGTCATATGCACACCCTACGTACGCGTGGAACGGCATGCTTCCGCGTAATCTAACAAACGAAAAATCAGAGTGTTCCGGAGACACCAAATGAAGCACGAATCAAAACCATCTCTCGCAGGAAACCGCCGTAATTTTCTCAAAGTTGCAGGCCTGACCGGTATCGGCCTCACCGGTGCAGCCGTCCTTGGTAACAAACTGGCACTCAATGAGCAGAAGGTCGAGGCCGCGAGCATCAGCGACACCGACGTGATCAACTTTGCCTTGAACCTTGAATATCTGGAAGGCGAATTCTACGCCGTCTCCACCTACGGTGCGACCCTCGTTCAACTCGGCGTCATCACCGCCATGGATGAGACCGGACCGACAACCGGAGGAAACAGGGTGCCCGACTTCGCAAAGCTTCCAGAGGCATTCCTCGCCAGCGCTCTGCGCGATGATGAGATCAAGCACATCACCTTCCTGCGCTCTGTCCTTGGTTCTGCCGCAGTCAAAAAACCCGCAATCAACCTCAACGCCCTCGGCTATGGCTTTGCAAACGTCAGTGAATGGCTCAAACTCGCCAGACAATTCGAAGATGTTGGACTCAGTGCCTACCTCGGCGCCATCAACCTCATCTCCCAAAGCCCGTATCTCCCCGTCGCAGCATCGATCCTTGCAACTGAGGCGCAGCATTCAGGCTCCATTCGAGATGTGTGCATTATGAACGGTGTCGTGAGTCCCGCAGTAGACAACTTTGACATCCCTCCCATCACCAGTTCCCCCTACTACGTTGACAACAACGCCTTGAGCATCCGGCGCACAGCATCCCAGGTTCTTAACATCGTCTATGCTGGCGGCCAGTCTTCCGGCGGGTTCTTCCCCGCAGGAATGAACGGCGCCATTGCTTCTCGATAGCTGTGTACACCTCGGCCACAAGCTAGTCTGCACCCTACAACTAGCTGACACGAATAAGAAGGCCGCCCAACTTGGGCGGCCTTCTTATTCGTTATTTCCCGCTCAGTTTTCCGCCTTCTAAGACGGAACTCAGACTACTTTCCAGCGAGGCAGCCATGCTGGCCGGAGCTATTGGCATAGCCCGTCCCAGCCGTATAAGCCGCATTGGACCATTCACCCTGCATCTTCCACTGAGTATTGTTGGAAAATGTAACAAGCGGCGCACCAAACGTCCATGCACACTTGTCACCATTCTCCGCCCCTGAGCCGTCGTACCATGCCCCCGGGCTCGCCGGATCGCTCCGCGCTTCAGCCAGTTCATGGCCACTAACATTGGCAATCGCCGCCAGCCCCTGCGAGTGAAGCCCAGACGTATCACCCGGATCGCAACCAGTATCCCCATCCAGCTTGAAGAAGTATGCGAACTGCAGTGGCTTGCCACCGCACGTTCCGTAGCTGTGGTAAGCGCAGTAGTTGGCATTGCCGCGTGGAATGTCGGTGTAAACCGCGTAGTACCCATTGCCGCTCGTGTCCGGGCTCACCATCTTGCAGACTTCGGCCAGAATCGTAGAGGTGGTTCCGCCCCCTGCAGCAGCCGAGGAATCCACCAGGTGTCCTAAGTGGGTCGTCGCCGCTGTTACCTGGCCATTGGTTCCGGTAAATTCATCCACGGTCTTCGAGTAATTCGAGCCACCATGACCGCTATACCAGGAGTCCATTCCATCAATCTTGTCGCCAGAGTAGCTCCCCCAACTCGTTCCCCAGAAGATCGCCTGAGTCGTCGCCGTCGGCATGATCTTGCCGCCGTGATAAGTCATGTTGGCGCTGGTGCGTGAGCCACCGCTCTTCGCATCATGAGCTGCGCGGAAGTTTGGCTCCAGACCCCGCGCCCAGTGAATACCCAACATGGGTGAATCCGGTTGGAGGTTTAAATCTTCTACTGAGTCCTTGCCGTGAGCATGCGGAGCGTTCGCCGATTGACCATAAGCAAGACCAGCAGCGCAAAAAATCAAAAGCGGTAGCATCTTCTTCATTGAAAAGGTCTCCCATACTTTGATTGACATCATCCGCGAACTCAGTGGGACATCCGGCGGAGGTGAACGCAGAGTCCGCTGTCGGCCCTGTGAATGTCAACACAATAAAAATATTTCGAGCTCTTTTAATCAAATACCGCAGTGCAGAAATGGGAAAGCACACCCTGCTCCTCGACGTATCTTGTTTTGGCAGGTCAAGAGTTTTGCCCCTACCTACGCAACTCCCCACCCAGAACGCCGAACCTTCGTCCCTGCTTCTAAGCTAGGTCGGAGCTCCAGCCTGGACATCTCAACCGCTTTACCCCCAAGGTGGGTTATCAACTGACTACCCCTTGACGCTCACGATACAATTAAAGCGTAGGCAAAAGTTTTCAGACTGACGTCAGGCTCTTCCCAAAGAAGTAGCGTAACGTGCGTCCGGAACCAGATACAAGTCCAGACAAATTACGACAGGTCCAGACTTAAGCTCCATCAATTGAAGACTTTAGTACCAACCCAGGCCATGGGGGGCCACACGCATGTCGACCACTACACCACGCTTCCAATGCCGCCACGTCTTCA
>JAYVDT010000559.1:0-2777 GCA_043749265.1 Rhodanobacteraceae bacterium
GCGCTAACGCAGAAAACCAGGATGACATAGTCGAACGTGTCCAGCGAGCAGCCAAGGAAGCAGGCAGCAAAGGCGTCTCGGTCTGTCCAAACAACACCACACGGGTCGAGCCCAGGAACCAATCTTTCATCATCCTGTCATCTGTTATCAACGGTCTATTGAACCGATCGCTGTAGCTTCAGAATTATTCAAATTCAGCTATTTCGTCTGCGGCCAAGATCGCCCATCGAAGCTACAACCTTTCCTAGTCCAAGTTTCCTGGAGTTCATGTGAAGCGCCTTCTCGTTGTTTTCAGCCTTGCCGCCTGCATTGCGGGCTTCTCCCTCCCTTCAGCCCATGCCCAGTTTGAGACGGCTTCCGTCCTGGGATATGTGCGTGATTCCTCGGGTGCTGCCCTGGGTAATTCCGATGTGACGCTGACCAACCAGGAGACGGGGATCACCCAGACGGCGAAATCGAAAGCAGACGGCAACTATACGTTCGTCAGCGTTGCGCCCGGCCCGTACAAGGTGACAGCCGAGACCGCGGGCTTCGACAAGAGCGAGACCCCTGTCTTTGAGCTGACAACGAATGCCCGGCAGCGTATCGATGTGGCCCTCAAGGCTGGTTCCGTAACCGAAACGGTAACAGTTTCGGCTGCGGCCACACTGCTCGAGACAGAGACCAGTTCACGCGGTCAAGTGGTCGAGACGCGCGAGATTGAGAACCTGCCGCTGAACGGGCGGTCGTATGCGGACCTCGCGCTGCTGGCGCCGGGTGTGCGCAAATCAGTGCTTGAGAACCAGAGCAACACCAGCCGCGAGGCTTCGTTCAACATCAACGGGCAGAGGAGCGCATTCAACAATTTTCTGCTCGACGGTCTCGATAACAATACGTACGGCACTTCAAACCAGGGCTTTGCGAATGAGAACATTCCGCCTTCGCCCGATGCTGTAGATGAATTTCGCATCGAGACGGATAACTACTCCGCGGAGTATGGACGCGCTTCTGGCGGCGTCATCAACGCGAGTGTTCGTCGCGGCACCAACCAGTTTCATGGTCGCCTGTGGGACTATATTCGCAACACGTCGCTCAACGCTGTCGGCCCGTTCAACCCGACGGGTGGCGTCAAGCCGGTGCTGATCCGCAACCAGTTCGGTGGTACTTTCGGCGGACCGATCCTCCACGATAAGGCCTTCTTCTTTGCTGACTATGAAGGGCTGAAGGAGATTGACAAGTCGTACACGACCGCCACGATCCCCTCGACCTTGCAGCGAACGGGCGTCTTCACCACGACCAATGCAGCAGGCACAGTCGTGCCGATCCCGATCCAGAATCCTCTGACCGGCGCGATTTATGCCAATGGCATTATTCCGCAGTCCGCATTTTCGCCGCTTGCCACCCTTGTCTTCAGCGCGCTCCCCGGCGAGACGAATCCGAGTCCTAACGGTGTGGCTGCCGCCAACAATTATGTCAGCCTGCCGCGTGCCACCATCGACGACAAGAAGGGCGACGGTCGTGTCGACTACACCGTCAACCCCAAGCTCGTCCTCTTCGGCCGTTACAGCCAGCACCGCGCCAATCTCTTCGTCCCAGGCAATATTCCGGGAGCAGCGGGCGGCAACAATAACGGCAACGTCCTCATCGAGAATAAAAACATCGCAATGGGCGTGACATATACGATCAGCAACTCCTCGATCCTCGATGTACGGTTTGGCATCGGATACAACAAGGGTGGCAAGTCGCCGATCGGCCTTGGTTCGCCCAGCCTGCTTGCGGCAGCCGGCATCACGAACGGTATTCCGACCGATCCATCGATCGTGCGGCCTCTGAATTCGCAGGGCCTGAACGGCTTCTCGCAGCTTGGCGACCAGGGCAGCAATCCCCAGTTCCAAAACCCCACGGTCTATAACCCAAAGGTGAACTACACCTTACTGAAGGGCATCAACAGCTTTAAGATCGGGTATGAATTCCAGTCCATCTCGACCCAGATCAACGACTTCAATCCGAGCTATGGACAGGACACCTACAACGGCAAGTTTACCGCCGTTGGAACGCCCGTGGCCGGCGCTATCGGCAACCAGGCGTACGGTACTGCGGACTTCATCTTCGGCCTGCGCAGCAACTACCAACTGAACAACTTTCGCGTGGTCGGGCTGCAGCAGCGGATGAACTTCATGTATCTCCAGGACGACATCAGGGTCTCTCCAAGGCTTACGGTCAACGCGGGCGTACGCTATGAGCTTGCCAGCCCGCAGTATGTTGATGGCAATCACTTGGCAAACTTTGATCCGACCACCTCTACCCTGCAGCAGGCGACCGATGGCTCGTTCTTTAACCGCGGCCTGGTCCACATGAAGCTGAGCAACATTGCGCCTCGCTTCGGCCTTGCATACAGCGCGGATGCCAAGACGGTGATCCGCAGCGGTTTTGGCATCAACTACACGCAGTTCAATCGTGAAGGCGGAGAGAACCTGCTCGCCTATAACGGACCGTATATCGTGAACGCAAGCATCGATCAAAAGCCTAGCATGGTTCTCTGCACCAGCGACACGCAGGATCAGACTGCCTGCTTCCGTCCAACGCAACAAGGCTATGCCACAAATCTGGTAACCCCGGCTGCTTTCAGCCCGCTCAAGGCGCAGTCGCGGTACATTCCGCGCGACAATCCGACGGGCTACATCGAGAGCTACTTTGCGGGTTTCCAGCGGGATCTTGGCCATAACATGCTGGTCGATATCTCCTATGTCGGCAATCATGGCGTTCACCTGATGGTGCTGGCCGACTACAACCAGGCT
>JAYVDT010000560.1:0-2776 GCA_043749265.1 Rhodanobacteraceae bacterium
TGTTGAGCCATCTGCTGCTGGACTGGACCAACAACTACGGCTTGCGTCCGTTCTTTCCATTCGATCCGCACTGGTACGCCGGCTCCTTCGTCTTCATCTTTGAGCCCCTGCTCTTTTTGATGCTTGTCCTCGCACTGATCCTTCCCGCCTTGTTCGGGCTCATCAACGCAGAGGTGGGTGCGCGCAAGCCGGTCTTCCGCGGGCGAGCCTCCGCTATTGCGGCCCTGGTGGGGATTGCTGCGCTCTACCTGTTCCGCTACGACCAGCGTAACCAGGCGATACTGCATGCACGCAGCGTGGCTCCGGCGGACACATCCCGAGTCTTCGCCAGCCCTTATCCGCTTGACCCATTCAAGTGGCACATGGTGACCGATACGCCGGGTGCGTACCTGCTTTCCACGGTAAACAACCGGAGCGTAGAGGACCCCGTCGTGAAGGAGACCCTGTACAAATCCCCTTCGACGATGGAAGAGCTGGTCGCCAAGCGCACTTATCTGGGCCGCATCTATCTGGATTGGTCGCAATACCCTGTGTTGACCCAGGTTCCTGAGACCACGGATCCGAATCACCCGCTTACCGCCGTAACCTTCTCTGACGCTCGCTTTTACTACAGCGTCAGCCTGTTGCATGGACTGCCGGAGCACGGCGCGCCTCCTATCCTCTCAGGCACAGTTTTGCTGGACATGACCGCCCCCGAGGGGCAGCGAGTGGTCGAAACTCGCATGGATGGGCGTCTTGAGAAATAGGGGTGCCTAAATGACCTCGGGAGCCGCGTCGAACAATCCACGGAAACTCAGGCGATAGATGAAGATCAGAAACAGTTCAAGTACGGTCAGCACCAGCGGGAGCGCCACGTCATGGTGCAGCAGCAACAGGTGGTACAGCAGAATGTTGACCAGGATGGGCCCGAGAATTACGAGCGCAAGCGGCACAAAGCGACCCACCAGCAGCAGCAATCCGGCAATGACCATCAGTAGCGCAACGAAGGTCATGTAGTTATGCGTCATCAGGATCGTGATGAAGGTGGTGGCGTCGCTCGGCGGCATGGGGGGAGCCTGTTTCAAGTGGAGAACCCCATTCAGGCCAATCCCAAAAAACACTATCCCAAGCAAGAGACGCGCAACCCTGGTGGCAATTTTCATGGCATCTCCGGGAGTCCAGCTCATATGCGATGAGAATACCTGACCATGCGTAATTTACGGCCCGTCGCGCTAACATGGCCCAGGAGATTTTTGCAGATGAGTGGTTTGCAGTTGTCGATGGAAGGCAAAGTGGCGTTGATCACCGGAGGCTCGCGGGGCATCGGCGCCGCGACTGTTCGGATGTTCCGTCAGGCTGGCGCGAAGATCGTCTTCAGCTATGAGAAAGCAAAGGCTACCGCCGAGGCCCTTTCCGTCGAACTTGGCGGCCCAACCGTTTGTCTGGCTGTGCGTCAGCCGCTCGCTGTGCCTGAAGACGGTCGCGCACTCATCGCCGCTGCGGTCGCGGCTTTCGGGCGCGTCGACTGCCTCATCGTCAATCACGGCATCTGGCCCGCGCATGAACAGCCCATCGCCACCATGACGGACTCGCAATGGCGTGGCACGCTCTCAATCAATCTCGATAGTGTCTTCGGGCTCGTGCAGGCGGGAGTGGCGCAGATGCTGATGCAGGCGGGACCGGTCAAAGGACACATTGTTTTGATTGCCTCTACTGCCGCGCAGCGTGGCGAGGCCTTCCATGCAGACTATGCCGCCAGCAAGGGTGCGCTGCTGTCGCTGACCAAGAGCCTGTCCAGCGAACTCGCCCCGCAGGGCATCTATGCCAACTGCGTGGCGCCCGGCTGGGTGGGGACGGAGATGTCGATGGCAGCCCTCAGCGACCCTGAAACGTCCAAGAAAGCGACCTCACTGATCCCGCTCGGCCGCGTCGGTCACGTGGATGAGATCGCCGGGCCGGTGCTGTTTCTCTGCACTCCACTGGCAGGATTCATCTCCGGAGAGATATTCAACGTCAACGGCGGAGCTGTCCTGGTAGGTTAGCTTCCCAACCAGAAAAATCCGGGTGTTCCAGCTCTAGCCTCTGAGACCTTGGAGCACCCAGCCACAAGTTTCACCGATAAGGAAATCGCAGCAGGAGCCCGTAATGTCCTTGTATCCCAGGTTCTCATTTCGCACCGCCTTTTACTTGTCATTCCGCGGCGCCTTTCGCTTGTCAGACCGCAGTGCCTTTCGCTTGTCAGACCATGGCGCAGCGAAGGAATCTGCTCTTGCCCTTCGCTTCCACTATGCAGCTTTTCTCGCCCTCATTCTCACATTAGCCACCGCAACCACCCTCGCACAAAGCGCTCGGGACCTCGAGCGTGCGACCCCTGCCGCCCGCACCGGCGAGACGCAGGAGCAGCATGGCAAGCGCCTGCTGGATGAGATGGTCACGGCCCTCGGCGGCAACGCGTGGATCAATAAGAAGACCGTCTCCATCGAAGGCCAGACCGCACCCTTCTTTCAGGGCCAGCCCTCCGGCGGCGTCGCCCGTTTCGTCGAGTTCAAGAAGTTTGCCGAAGGCTCCACGCCGGAGCTCGCACGCGTCGAGTTCATCAGCAACCGCGGCATGATCGAACCCGGCACCGTCCGCCAGGTTGCCCATGTCTGGACCGCCGACAACGGCTACGAGTTTACCTTCAAAGGCCGCACCACCTTACCCGAGCCCCAGGTCACCGACTACCTGCGCCGCCGCGCCCATTCCATTGAAGAAGTCATCCGGACCTGGATCAAGCTGCCCGGGGTCGTTGTCATTT
>JAYVDT010000561.1:0-2774 GCA_043749265.1 Rhodanobacteraceae bacterium
TGGCGCCTGGTAGTACGCGATCATCCACGTCTTCGTCGCATTCAATGGAGCTGGGACAGCAACATAGGATCCTGGACTCGCAAGATTCACGTCCATCCCGTCTTCCCATGGCGCATTGATGATATTTCCGTCGTTCTTCGCGCCGCTACTATCGACGGCAACGGAACCCTGACCCTCCTGAAGCAGATACTCCCCCAGAAGATGATCCCGCTCCGGAATGCTCGTTGCCCCGGCTTTTTCGATAGCGATCAGCCAGCTTGCGGGAGCCTGAGCCAGCGTCGGCTCAAACGGAGCTGCACCCTGCGTAAGACTGAAGAGGCTGCCGACGTTATTATTCGGATGCGCGGCAATCAGGATCGCCGCGCCAATGGTATCGGTTGGCGCGGGAAGCCCGGGAACCGTCGCGGCTGCATACAGATTCCCGCATGCGCTACCATCTCCAGCCACTCCGCCCGCGGAGTTGATGCAACTGGAGACGATATCCGCCAACGTGTTGAGTGTCTGAACGGGGATCGTAGATCCCACGGGCAGAGCAGGTCCAGGCATCGTGCCGTTCGACACATCCACCAACTCATTCACTTCATTGAAGGCCGCTGCAAGTTGTGCCTGATCGGACGCGCCAGAACCCAGCGCGGCAAACGAATTCATAAAAGTAGCGAGAGGAAATACGGATGCGACCGTAGTCAGTTCGTTGATCGAAATGAAGCTGGATGAATTCAAAGCGCCGCATGGTCCAAGCGCAGCCATCTCAGAGATGCCAATGTTGTTGGTTCCAGGCGTAAGCCCGGGATTGCCGCCGAAAGCCACTATGTAGACCGGCGTCGCGTAAGAGGGACAGGTATACGACCCAGTGACGCTAAAACCGCCATTGTTGTCCGTCTTGATCACGGCTTGTATGAGTGGTGTTGCGGGCGTCGCATCACCCAAGGTGGATGCGGCGTAAATCTGAATGGTGGCACCGGAGATCGCTTGTTGACCACCATGAACGCGGCCCTTGAGAGCAGCGCCCGAAACAGAAACCCCGGAAGAGGTGACTTGTCTTGCAACATTGCCGCAACCGGAGAGGAGGAGCGCTGCGAGCAAAACGGGGACCCTGTTCCGAAGATGCGAGATACGCAACTTACTGCAATCGAATGGTAAAGAAAGTGAAAATTTCAGCAAATTGCCTCCATTTGGCTATGGGATGCTAAGTCCAGAAAAAGACCGGACATCATGGTTCTGCCAAGGAGTGATGACAGCAGCGGTACAAACGAAACAGGACACGGGGCGAGCAGGTAGTTTCTCACCCCATGTCCTGTCTGTGAAGTTTATAGATTGTAAAAAAGAGCTACTTGGCAGCGACAGCCTCAGCCACGCCCGCCTTCAGCGCCGCAGCTTTATCAGTCTTCTCCCACGTAAAGTCAGCTCCCTCGCGGCCGAAGTGGCCATAAGCCGCAGTCTGCTTGTAGATAGGTCGACGAAGATCAAGTGACTCAATAATTCCTGTGGGCGTCAGCGCAAAGTTTGCACGTACAAGTTCTTCAAGCTTGTCTGCATCAACCGTGCCCGTCCCAAACGTGTCGACCAGCACGGAGACCGGCTCGGCCACGCCGATCGCATAGGCAAGCTGCACCTCGCAACGGTCTGCAAGACCCGCCGCAACGATGTTCTTGGCTACGTAGCGCGCCATATATGCTGCCGAACGGTCCACCTTCGTGGCATCCTTGCCGGAGAAAGCTCCGCCGCCGTGACGTCCCATGCCCCCATAAGTGTCCACAATAATCTTGCGGCCCGTAAGGCCGGAGTCGCCCATCGGTCCGCCGATGACGAAGCGTCCCGTCGGGTTGATGTGGTACTTGGTGTCGGCGTCAAGCAGTTCGGCAGGGATGACGGCCTGGATGACGTGCTCGAGAATCTCGGCGCGGAGTTGCTCGTTGGTCAGGGTGCTCTTCGGGTCCTTGTCCGCAAACTCCGCATGCTGGGTCGAAATGACGACCGCGTCCACACGCTTGGGCCTGTGGTTCGAATCGTACTCGACCGTTACCTGGCTTTTGCCGTCCGGCCGCAGATAGGCCATCTTGCCGCTTTTGCGGACTTCGCTCAACTTCAGCGCCAGCTTGTGCGCGAGCGAGATTGGCGTCGGCATGTACTCGGCGGTCTCGTTGGTGGCGTAGCCGAACATCATGCCCTGGTCGCCGGCGCCACCGGTGTCCACACCTTGCGCGATATCCGGCGACTGGCGGTTGATCGTCGAGATGACGCCGCAGGTATCGCAGTCGAAGCCCTTCAATGCGTCGTCGTATCCGATGCCGCGGATCGTCTCGCGCACCACGGTCTGGAAGTCCACGTAGGCCTTGGTCGTGATCTCGCCCGCGACCACGACGAGGCCGGTGCAGGTCAACGTCTCGCAGGCAACACGGCTGGTCGGGTCCTCCGCCAGGCAGGCATCCAGGATCGCATCGGAGATCTGGTCGGCAATCTTGTCGTGATGCCCCTCGGTGACAGACTCACTGGTAAATAGAAAACGGTCGCGCTTCGCCAACTCAACTACCTCCGCACAGCTTTTTGGGACACAATCCACTCCTCTTATCTTACTACTTGGCCGGTTTCGGGCAAATTGAACTGGCCTTCTACGCTGCGGCCTTCCGCCATCGCTTAGCGGAAAGAAGGGGATTCGGTATCTCGACGGCGTACCACATCGCAAGGGCATAGGCGATCGTCAGCAGAGCGGCCGGCACCGCTTTGTATCCCGGCAAGAAGTAGAGTGCAGTGAGGTGGAACAGGTAGATGGAATA
>JAYVDT010000562.1:0-2774 GCA_043749265.1 Rhodanobacteraceae bacterium
GGTATGGCAGTGGATGGAGCAGGCAATCTCTTTATCGCGGATAACAACCTGAATCAGGTGATCGAGGTTCCCGTCGGCTGTACCACGGCTGCGTGTCAAATCACTGTCGGTGTCGGTCTGCGCTCCCAGCTTGGGGTCGCGGTGGATGGCGCTGGCAATGTGTTCATCGGCGACTTCAACGACCATCAGGTCGTCAAGGTGCCAAGGGGCTGCTCGTCCAGTGCCTGTCAGACCCTAGTCTATGGCGGCCCAGGGTCCGGATCGAATCCGGTCGGCCTTGCGGTGGACGCCACGGGAAATCTGTTTATCGCCGATTTTGGCCTCGCCCTGGTTGTGGAAGTGCCGCCGGGATGCGCCAGCGGCAGTTGTCAGATCAAGGTAGGCCAGGGATGGGCTCAGCCGGAAGCGGTCGCCGTTGATGCAGCAGGCGACGTTTTCGTCGCGGATCTGGCAAACCACAACGTTGTCGAAGTTCCACGCGGTTGCACCAGCAGCAGTTGCCAGACGATCGTGCTGAGCGGAGCCTCTCCCCTCGGCGTCGCAGTCGATCCCGAAGGCAATATATTTGTGCCCGACCTCATAACCAATCAAGTCGTGAGGGTGAACCGGTCTCAGCCGCCATCGTTGAGCTTTGCCGCCACCAATGTAGGCGGCACCAGCAGTGACAGCCCAAAATCGATAACTTTAAAAAACATTGGCAACCAGTCACTCAACGGGGTTGCGCCGGGGCTGATCGTCAATGGACCCGGCTTCGTCCAGACTGCTGGACCGGGCTCGCCCGTTGATTGCTCCGCCACCTTTGCTTTATTGCCTGGTGCAGCCTGCGATCTCAGCGTGGCCTTTAAACCTCAACTCGCCGGAAATCCGCTCACTGGCACTGCTGTCTTTACGGACAACGCTCTCAACGCGACGTCCGTTACCCAAAGCGTTACTCTTAGCGGTGTGGGCGTGGCGTCCACCTATGGCTTGACCGTCTCGGAGATCGGCATCGGTACGGGGACGGTTACCGACAACCTGGGACAAATATCGTGCAGCGAAGCCAACGGACAGACCACGGGAAGCTGTGCCGGGAACTACGCAGGTGGCACCCTGGTCACGCTGTCTGCAACTGCGTCCGGCACCTCCAAGTTTCAGGGCTGGGGCGGCGTCTGCGCGAGCGCAGGAACAAGCTCTACCTGCAGCGTGTCTGTGACAATGGCAGGCAATGCGACCGCAAGCTTTGTCAATCAGAACTTCGGCAACATCAACGTCTGCCCCTTGGGACAAAACAGTCCAGAACCGTGCAGCAATAGTCTCGCTCTGACTTTTAACCTTGCATCTACAACGACGGTCGGCGCGATCCAGATCGTCACGCAAGGCGCCACCGGCCTCGACTTTTCGCTGGCCAGCGGCGCCACGTGCACCGGGACTGTCGTCGGAGGCACTTCATGCAGCGTGAACGTCACGTTTGCTCCGCTCGCACCTGGTTTGCGAATGGGCGCGGTCGAGCTTTTCGATAATAACGCCAATTTATTGGCCACGACACCTATCTACGGCATCGGTCAGGAACCCGCAATCGCCTTCGGTCCAGGCACGCAGACCACGATCCCGACCGCCGGCCTAAGCGGTAGTTTGCAAGGCGCGGCGATAGACGCAGCTGGGAATATTTATATAGCGGACTCCGTAAACAATAGGGTAGTCAAACTGACGTCCGCTGGCATCCAGACTGCCGTGCCGGTCATCGGATTGAACGGACCGGCAGGTCTTGCCGTGGACGGAGCCGGCAATCTGTTCATCGCAAATGTTCTAAGCAGCCAGGTGGTGGAAGTTACTCCCGCCGGCCTCCAGTCTACGGTAAATACGCCGGGGTTCACGCTCAATCGACCGAACGCAGTGGCTATGGATGGAGCAGGCAATCTGTTCATCGCGGACACCGCGAACGGGCGAGTCCTGAAGATTCCGACTGGGGGCGGCAATCCGACCACAATCGGCACAGGACTCACGACTCCCGTGGCGATAGCGCTCGATGGAGCGGGCGGGCTGCTCATCGCGGACAGCGGCACCCATCAGGTGCTGAGGGTTATTAACGCGACACAGACCCAGATAAACACCACCCTCACGAATCCTTCCGGGTTAGCAGTCGATGCGGCGGGCGACGTCTACATTGCGGACGGCTCGCACAACACCGTGGTAGAGGTTACGCCGGGCGGCTTCCAGATGACGCTGAGTTCTACCCCGGGGGCAGGCCAGCCGTACGCTCTGGCATTGAATGCCGCCGGCGACGTCTTGATCGCCAGCTCGAACATTTCATCCAATCCACTGGTGAAAATCACCCGCTCCCAACCGCCATCCTTGAGCTTTGCCCTGACGAATCTGGGTAGCGCAAGCACTGACAGCCCCCAGCCGATCACCATTCAAAATATCGGAAACCAGCCATTAACGGGATCGCTGACCCTGAGCCTGGGTGCTGGCTTTACGCAGAATGCCGTCTCTGACTGCTCGACTGCGTTTCCGTTGGTGCCCAGCGCAACTTGCAGCGAAAGCTTCAGCTTCGCGCCCCCGACCGCTACTTTTTTCGCGGGATCCGCAATCCTTATCGACAATGCCCTGAATAGCGCTCCGCTTGCTGTGCAAACCATCACCTTCAGCGGCACCGGAGCAATTGCAGGCCAGGCCGGCACCGTCGCGGTTCCCAATGTGGTCGGGCAGGATCAAACGGCGGCGGCGACGCCACTCGCCGGTGTTGGTCTGGTCTTAGGAACTGTAACCTCGGCCTCTAGCAGCACGGTAGCTTC
>JAYVDT010000563.1:0-2769 GCA_043749265.1 Rhodanobacteraceae bacterium
CGTTTCAGATTTGCTCCGCGGCAGCAAAGGCTCCGATTCTTACCCGGGGGAGATCCGGGCGGTGTCCCGACTGGGCATTCCGCTGGCGCTGGGGGAACTAGGTTGGATGTCGACCTATATTGTCGACGCGATCATGATCGGTCGGCTGCCACACTCTGCACTGGCGATTGGCGCCTCGTCGCTCGGTAACACCATCTACTACGCCATCGTCTTTTTTATGATTTACCTGCTTAACGGCATGGAGACCTACATCGCGCAGGCGGCTGGGCGAGGCAATCGGTCCGAATGCGTCGTTATGCTGATGCAATCCATGTGGATCGTGCTACTGGGCACGCCCATCGTGATGTCCCTCACACTTGGAAGTTTATGGGTCCTACCACATCTGGGTACGCCTGCCGATATCCTCGCAAGCACCGACAGCTACCTTCGCGCGCTCATCTGGTCAACGCCTCCGCTGATGCTTTACATGGCGATTCGCAGGTATCTGCAATCGATCAATCGAGTGTTGCTGATCAGCATATCTCTCATCACCTCCGGCGTCGTGAACTGGTTCTTCGACTGGCTCTTCCTTTACGGCCACCACGGCATCCCGGCGATGGGTATTGCAGGTTCCGGTTGGTCGACCGTTGTGGTGCGCTGCTGGATGCTGATCCTTCTCATCCCCGGCGCCCTGGTCAGCTTCCGCCAACTGAAGCTTTGGCCCAGGCTCGCCATGCTTAGACCCGATCCGTTCAGGCTCAAGGCGTTGCTCGGCCTAGGCTGGCCTTCGGGTCTAGAATTCTCGCTGGAATTAGGCATCTCTACCTTTATGTCGATCCTGTGCGCGCGGATGGGCAGTACGCTGCTGGCCGCGCACCAGGTCACGCTGGACCTGAACGCCTTTGTCTACATGGTGCCGACGGGCCTGTCCTACGCAGCGATGATCCGGGTTGGTCAAGCCGCAGGGCGCAACAACCTGCGCCAGGTAAAGCTTGCGGCGACAACCACGATTGGCCTCGCACTGAGCTACGCTGTCGGTGCATCCGTGCTGTTTATCGTATTGGCCCGGCCGCTGGCATCGGTCTACACCAACGACCCCCAGGTGGTGCTCGCCGCCGTTCCGCTCTTTTATCTCTGCAGCATGCTCATTCTGGGCGATACCTGCTTTGTCATTTTCGCCTCTGCCCTTACCGGTCTGGGCGACACGCGCACGCCATTGTGGATCAGCATCGTCTGCAACTGGGTCATCGGCATGCCGCTTGCGTATGCGCTCGCTTTTCCGATGGGGTACGGCGTGCGCGGTCTGTGGCTGGGCCGAGCCGCCGCCTCGCTTACCTCCGGTATTGCTCTCACGATCAGCTGGCGATCCCGGATGCGTCGTGAGCAGCGCGCCGCTCAGACCCACTCACTGCAACTTTTGGTGCCTTTACCGCCGTTAGTCCACCTTCGCGCACAAGCCAGCTCTTGAGGATCTTCCGATGACTTTCACTTCCCTTATTCCTTCTCCGATACCGTGTAACTCCATCCCGTGGCATCTGCGGGCTCGCCTGTTCGTCGGTCTTGCGTTGTTCACCGGCTTCGCAGGAGCCTATGCGCAATCTACCCTGGGCAGCATCAGCGGCAGTGTGCAGGATCCGACCGGAGCCGTCATTCCAAACGCAGCCGTCCGCCTGCACCGGTTGGAGAGCAACACCGATCTCAGCGCGAGCAGCGATGCCGACGGCAACTACTCTGTGCTCAACGTATCGCCGGGTCACTATGACATTACCGTGCAGGCTCGCGGCTTTGCTCAGGTGAGAGCCAAAGACCTCATTCTCGAAGCCCGGCAGCAGTTGCGCTACGACGTGGTCGAAACACCGGGCAGCACCAGCGAGATCGTCTCCGTAAACGCGACCGACGCCGGCATCCTCAATACGGAAGACGCCCAGATTTCCTTCGCCTTGACCCCACAGGCGGTACTGGACCTCCCGGGCAACTATCGCGGTGCGGGGTCTACCTCGCCGCTCAACCTGGTGCAGGCTCTGCCCGGCGTGCAGCCCGATAGTGGAAGCTATCCGCCCGCGCCTTCGACTCACCCTTCGCCAGCGATTCGCTTCTCCATACAGGGCGGTCTGCCCTCGCAGACGGAGACGACCGTCGACGGCATCTCGGCCCAGAACCAGACCAGCAACAACATTCAGGGCGACGCGTTTCCCTCTGCTGAATCTATCGCGGAGATTCGTGTGGACGGCGTAAATAACAATGCCGAATACGGTCAGCCGGGAGAGATTACGACGGTGACGAAAAGCGGCACGAACAAGCCACACGGCTCGATGTTCGAGTATCTCCAGAATCAATTCCTGGACGCGATCCCGTACGGAACGGATCGGCAAAACAAGCCGCACAAGGTGGCCAACGACTTTGGCGCAAGCTTCGGCGGGCCCCTGGTCTTACCCCACCTGTACAACGGACGGGGCCGCACTTTTATTTTCGGTACCTACGAGAGCTTGCGCTTTCCGCAATCGAACGTCCTCCAAGCCAAGGTCCCAACGGTCCTTATGAAGCAGGGTAATTTTTCACAGGAAACGTCAGTACCGCTGATGAACCCATTCAGACCAGGCACCACGTACGCGAACAATGTCGTACCCCTCAATGCGAGCTCTGCGAAGTTCCTCTCCTTCTACCCTGACCCAAACATTGACCCTAACCTGTCACTGCAGGGCGCCATCGCGGACAGAGGCTATAACTACCTCAGCACTCGGCGCGACGACATTCGGTCAAACCAATTTGACGTGCGCGGAGATCAGAACT
>JAYVDT010000564.1:0-2749 GCA_043749265.1 Rhodanobacteraceae bacterium
GCTCGCAGTTGCTCAATCGGCGCAACACATTGTGGATCGCATGCGGTGTACTCCTCGCAATGATGTTGATCCCTGGATTGCCGAAGCTGGCTTTTCTACTCATGGCGGGAGCGGTCGCATTGGTCGCCAGACGAGTGACACAAAACTCGACTGAGATGAGTGGGCTTCCGGAAGATGTCAAAGGAGCCAAAGTGGCGGATCCCGCTCCGGGCCCATCCGGCGAGAACCTCGCCAGCCTCCTCAAGATGGATGAACTCACACTGGAAATCGGTTTTCAACTCATTCCGCTTGTAGATGAAAAACAGGGGGGACAGATGTTGAATCGTGTCCGCTCACTACGTCGGCATCTTGCAACTGAGCTTGGTTTCATCGTGCCGCCAGTACACATCACTGATAATCTCCGGCTCAAGCCCCGCGAATATACCGTCAGTCTGCGTGGGATCGAGATCGCACGCTGGCAGACGGAACCCAACTGCCTGCTTGCCGTGAACGCCGACCCCAAGGCCCGTGCCATCTCAGGGATTGAGGTCAGGGAGCCCGCGTTTGGCGTCGCCGCAAGGTGGATTCAGGAAGGCCTCGAAGAACAGGCTTTAGCCGCGGGTTACAGCGTTGTAGACCAGACGACGGTGATCGGAACGCACCTCGGCGAGTTGATTCGGCGTCATGCGCACGAGCTGCTGGGCCGCCAGGAGACCAAACGTTTGCTCGATTCGATGAACGAGTCACATCCTAAGCTGGTCGAGGAACTCGTCCCCAAGCTCATGACGCTTGGCGAGGTCCAGAGAGTGCTGCAACAACTCCTTCGAGAACAAGTATCAGTCCGCGATCTGGGCGCCATCCTTGAGGTCCTTGTAGAAGCCGTGCAGCAGTCGAAGAGCATCGTGCACCTGGTAGAGAGCGTGCGCCAGGCCCTGGGCCGCGGGCTTATCCATCCCTTGCTGGACGCGGAGGGAGGCCTGAAGGTGCTGGTGCTTGAAGGCACCCTTGAGGCCGACTTGGTGGGAACCTTCGACCCACAAGCCGCGATGCGGATAGGCGATGGCACATCCCAAAGCGCCAGCCATGGCGACCACCTGCGCCGCCTCCTCGAGTCTGTGAAACGCCTAACCGGTGGCGGTACGTCGATGGCCCTGCCCGTGCTCTTATGCCCATCGCCGGCACGCTATCACGTACGGCGGTGGCTGGAGCCGTTCGTACCGAAGATAGTTGTGCTTGCACCGGTGGAGATACCGCCGGAGATACGTGTTCGCAGTGTCGGCACGGTTGGCTAAGGCAGATTGAAAGAGACACGGGAGATGAAAATGGCAATGGGGAATGCGATACCACTTGGTTTGCTTCAAGGATTTGATGACGACTCAGCCTTCTTCGAGGGCTTGAACGATAAGGCGGTATCTGCACTGCCTGCTATACCGGCCTACGCGACGACAACGCCGTCACAAGCCACGGTCGGGGGAACGGGACTGGAGTCGATGTCCGCCAGCGATCGCGAGCGGTTGCTGATTGAGCATCTGCCCACAGTGCGGTATCTGGCGCGTAGGATTCATGAGCGTCTTCCCCAGCATGTCGAACTTGACGATCTCGTGTCGGCCGGCATGGTCGGGCTCATCGACGCATTCTCAAAGTTCGATCATGCCAAGAAAGTTCAGTTCAAGAGCTATGCGCAGTTTCGCGTGCGCGGCGCGATACTAGATTCGCTGCGCACGCTGGACTGGAGCCCTCGTGAACTGCGTCGCAAAGGACGCGCTGTAGAGGAGGCTATCCGCAACGTCACACAACGGCTCGGTAAAGCCCCGCAGGAGCAGGAAATTGCGAGCGAGATGGATCTCACTCTCAGCGCTTACCAGACCCTGCTTGGCGATCTGAAAGGCCTTGAGATTGGCAGCCTTCACATGGAGCGGTCGGAAGACTCAGGCGATGAAGAGTTAACCTACATCCCCGGCGCACCGGAGGACGACCCACTCTTTCGCTGTCTCAAGGGCGAAATGAAACAGCGGCTCACAGACGCGATTGAAGACCTGCCCGAAAAAGAGCGTTTGGTTCTGACCCTCTACTACTATGAGGAGTTGACGATGAAGGAGATCGGTCTGACTCTCGGCGTCGTCGAGTCACGTGTATCGCAGATTCATTCCTCCGCAGTCGTTCGGTTGCGATCTGCGCTCGCCAGCCTGCGGCCCAATGGCGCGACGGAGCTAAAGCGCTCTGGCCGCGCCGCACGATAAGGAATTTCTCATGGAGAAAGTTCTGGGGCAGCAAGAGATTGACGCCTTGTTCACCACCGTGCGAACCGGTGCTGAACAAGAGGCCGTACCGGTCTCCGATTCGAGTGTTGAGAGTTACAACTTCAGCCGAGCGGGGCAGATCTCCAATGAACAGATGCGCGCGATCGCGACCGTCAACGATCTCTTTGCGCGCAATCTCATGCACAATCTCGGTGCGTGGTTGAGAACCGAGTTTCAGGTCACTCTCGTCTCTGGCGAGCAGATGCCTTACACGGAGTTTGTAGAGCGCATACCGGAGAAAACATATGTTTGCTCCATTCGCCTGGAGCCTTTGGGGGCGGTTGGCTTGCTGGAGTTGGAACTGATTCTCGCATCCCCGATCATTGACCTGCTCCTGGGCGGTACGGGCAAAGCCGAGCCCGCGCGTCTGCTGACGGATATCGAAGAACTCATCATGGCGTCTGTCGTCCAGATGATCGTAAAAGAGCTGAATGCGGCCTGGCAGCCAGTTGGCCTGCAGTTCAGCTTTG
>JAYVDT010000565.1:0-2744 GCA_043749265.1 Rhodanobacteraceae bacterium
GTTTTGATCTGGAACTTGCGGTAGTCGGACTTCTTCATGGAGCCGTCTTCCCAGACGACCATGGAGGCGACGGTTTCGGTGCCCTGGATGTGGGAGATGTCGAAGCACTCGATGCGGCGCGGGAGTTCCTCGAGCGTGAGGGCGTCCTGCAAGGCTTCCTGGATGGCCTTCTGGTTGGGCTGTAGGACGCGGAAATGCTGGTCGTAGGACTGTTTTGCGTTTTGGCAGACGAGGTCTACGAGAGAGCGCTTTTCACCGCGCTGGGGGGCGGCGAGTTCGATGCGGTGCTTCATGCGCTCAGAGAGGAGGTCGGTCAGGATGGCGCGGTCGGGAAAGTCAACGGGGACGTAGATGGAGCGCGGGACGTAGGCCTGGTCGAGGTAAAGCTGCTTGAGGAGCGCGGAGAAGAATGCGGAGGGAGAGAAGACGGGGGACTCGGATTCGAAAGGCTCAAGGGCGGAGTGCTGGGTGGAGGGAGGGCAGTCTTCGGGAATGTCAGGGGCGGATTGGTGAGGGTTGGGTTCGAGGGTAGGGCTTGATTCGTCGGAACAGGGTTCAGTTGAATCTGCGATGCTTGTGGAACTTCGCCTGATCGACGACGAGATTGTCGCTGAAAGGGCGGCACCCATGTCGTCGTCTTCGTTCAGGGACTCGCCAAAGTGGGCTTGGAGGTCGGGGAGGTCTTCCCAAAAGAAGTCTCTTCGGTCGACGATCTTGCCTCCGCGCATGTGGAAGAGGTTGACGGCGAGCATCTCGTTTTCATAGTGGAAGCCGAAGACGTCGGCGTCTTCGTTGTCTGCTGTGGCGATGCGCTGCTTGTCACCCATCTGGTGGACGGTGGTGATCTGATCACGTAGACGACCGGCCGCTTCGAAGAGCATGTCTTCGGCGGCTGCGGCCATTCTCTCGGTCAGCCTTTGCTCCAGCTCGTTAGTGCGACCTTCAAGGAAGAGGCGAACGTCGCGGATAGTTTCGGCGTAGGTGTCGGTGGAGACGAAGCCGTCGACGCAGGGGCCGAGGCAGCGCTTGATGTAGTACTGCAGGCAGGCGCGCGGATGGTAGCGGCCGAGGTCGACTTTGCAGCTGGGTACGAGGAAGCTGCGGTGGATGAGATCGACCAGGCGATGAGCCAGGTTGCCAGGGAAGTAGGGGCCGAAGTAGGCACCGCCATCCTTCCGCAGACGGCGGGTTACGAAGATCTTGGGATAACGATCGTTCATAGTGAGCTTGATGTAAGGGTAGGTTTTGTCGTCGCGGAGCAGGATGTTGAAGCGTGGCTTACGCTGCTTGATGAGGTTGTTTTCAAGAGCAAGGGCCTCGCGCTCGTTGTCGACGGTGATGTATTCGACGTCGACGGCTTCCCGCATGAGCGAGCCGGTCTTGCGATTGTTGATCTGGTTGGCTTCGAGAAAGTAGGAGCGAACGCGGGAGCGAAGGTTCTTTGCCTTGCCGACGTAGATAACCACACCCTCAGCGTTTTTATAGAGATAGCAACCGGGGGAGGTGGGAAGGGTACGGATTTTTTGCAGTAGATCCATGGCGAATACGAGCTGTCATCAGTTTAGAACGCGTTGGGGCGAGGGAACTCGTTTCCTTTGGCAAAGGAAGATTTGACGTATTGACAGCCTTGAAATTGAGCTGGTATTGGGACATCCCCTGAAAGTGCTATCGCTAAGTTACTTGTTTTGTGCTCGATAGGTGTATTTTTGAGATTGGCATTGCAATTGCATCAACGAAACTTGAAGAGCTGCGTCACCGCTCAGTTCAAAGCCTCATAGGAGAACACATATGTCCGATACGTTGAAGTCCATTTCCAAGTCATTGTCTGCACGTGCCCTTGCTTTGGTTGCCATCTCCGGATCCCTGCTTGTGAGTGGAGCGACACTCGGCTGCTCTACAAAGAATTACGTGCGCTCCCAGACTGCGCCGATCGTTCAGAACGTGAATGAGTTGGATACGAAGACTGCTTCTGACCATCGCGCCATTGGCGATACGGATCAGCGTGCAACGACCGGAATCAACGGCGCAATGACGGCCGCTGAAGCTGCCAACCAGCATGCCTTGTCCGCTGGAGATGCTGCCGATAAGGCGAATTCGTCTGCACAGGGCGCTTCGAATCGTGTGGATTCCTTGAGCGGCGTTGTTGCGAACCTGGATCAGTACAAGTCGCTGGCGGACATCAGCGTGACGTTCGGCTTTGATAAAGCTGTTCTTACGGCCGCAGATAAAAAGCAGCTTGATGGAATTGCAAGCAGTCTGAGCACGACGAAGGGCTATATTCTGCAGGTAACTGGCGGAACTGATTCCGTCGGCAACGCAGACTACAACTATCAGTTGAGCCAGCGTCGCGCGGACGCGGTGGTGAACTATCTTTCGGCGAAGTACAACATCGCCCCGCACCGCTTCTACCTGGTTGGTATCGGTAAGGATCAGCAGGTCGCCAGCGACAAGACATCTGCGGGTCGGGCCAAGAACCGCCGTGTGGATGTGCAGTTGCTTTCAAACATGACCGGTGTGAACAGTGCCACTCAGACCAACGCCAGCACCACAAATAACTAGTTATTGAGCTAGTAGCGGAGTTTCCGGTAGACGATAGCCATTATGGCTGACGCCAGCAGAACCCAAGCTAGCTGGTACCAGTAGAAGAACGGAAAGCCAAGCAGCACCGGCGTCGCACGAGCGTACATCTGTGGGAAGCAGAGCCCGAGGTAGGGCGAAACAAGAAGCAGCTTCCACAGAGTACG
>JAYVDT010000566.1:0-2734 GCA_043749265.1 Rhodanobacteraceae bacterium
ACTGGGTCGCCGTTGCCTGTGATAAAAGGGGTCCGACAGGCTGCTGCGGTTTTGTTCGTAAGAAATAGGCATCATTGTTAAAAGTAGCGATCATACCGCTTCCGTCTACGACCTCCACCGTCGCCTCTGCCCCGAATTTGACCTGCCATCTCGCCATCCACAAGCGTTCCGGGAGTAATCCGATCGGATTCTCGCCGTCCTCTTGAGGAACCGGAAACTGGGCAATTCCGGCGGCAGTGACCGGAAGATTTATGCTCTGGCAAAACTTTGCTGCAATCTGAACGACCTGTGCCGCAGACATATTTGGGAGCGCAGTGTAGGGTGTGGCATAGATATAGGCAATCGCTCCCTCTCCTTGCCAACCGTAACTCAAGCCGCCGTATTCGATCTGGCCGCCCGTATAGTGATGGCGGCCAGTCGCGGTGTTCACAGTTCGGTAGAGCGACTTACAAATCACAGGGTTTTTCGTAGGAAAGACATAACAGGTGATGCCTTCCAAAGTGTAGCCTTTGCTAAGATAGGTGTCACGTTCGGCAGGTGATGCCGTATAAACACGGTCTCCGATTCCTATGCCCGTTGTCGTAGGATTGTACAAGCGGTAGAGCGGTGTTACTCCCGGGGCAATTTTATTTGGATAGACATAGCCGACGATACCGGCATCATCCCAGCCCTGTGTGAGGAGCTGATCGTACTCCGCTTGATTCGCAGTCAGCAAGTTGTTATCCTGCGTGATGTTGGATAAACGACGCAGCGGAACAAGACGGCTCTGGGCAGATAAAAGCGGCGCGGCTAAAACTACCAGGAGCATAACCAAACTGATTTTTGTGAATATCATGATGCTTGAATAGAGAAAAAAGCGGAGGCTGCAAACGCAGTCTCCGCGTCGAAGTGTCTCAGTTCCGCGCCATCTTCTTCTGCGGCGGGTCACTCGTCATGTCGAAACTGATGAATTTCGAACTTATCAAGCCCGTACAGGTTCGGCTGCGACGTGTCACCGGCCTTGAACAAAACATAAGACAGGTTTGAACTGGCCCCAAGTGGGTACATAGTCCGATCTTGCATGACGTCTTGCAATTTCGCCGTCAGCAACTTGATAACTTCCGGTCGTCCTAGATCAATCAATAATTGACCTTGCAATATCGGCTCACCATGATGCGCCAAATCGTCGATTAACTTCTCTCGCTGCTGGTCAGGTGTCAGCAAGGACAACTCGATTTTGAGGAGCGTATCTCCGCATTCATTCAAACCAAAATCTACCTTCTTAACAAGTGGGTCGGCTAACAGGGCGGCGGCAAGGCCATGATAAATCATGTCTGCCAGCAATCCCTCCCCACGCCATTCCCTCCACCGCACACCTCCCCCCCCGGTATCGGTAGCGGCATCGTGACCATACTTCTTTAATATAGCATTCATTTGAGTAGGGGTTTCGCCAAACTCTTGAAAGAAGCGAGCAGCCATCGCATGAGGTGTGGCTTCCGTTTCCGCTAACAGACGTGCGCGGCAGGCACGAGCGAACTCGCCCAGCTCAGTATTCGGTGAGTAATAGACCAGCTTCAGTGCAGCATTCATCGCAGGAACAGCTTCTATTGCACCCAAACGTGACAATGCCATCCACGCCGTATATTGCTTCTCAATAGGTTGTAATACTTTCAGCGCTTCAATCATCTCAGGGATATGTGCGCGGTTGCCTGTAAGCCCATCCATCTTGAAGGTCTCGATCTGCTGCGCTTTGGCAACGCGCTCCTGATTCGGAATATCTAAATGGAATGTTATCTCTTGAACTGGCTTGTATAGGGAGGCATGCCACAGTGGTGCTGCTAAAACAGATAAGGGCAAGCTCAATACAGCGCACGTGAGGCAGTAGGAGGCGACGCAATGATACAAGTGAGCATTCAAAGGCATGGGTTACTCCTGACAAACAATCGCAGCCTGATACTCACGAGCAGGTGAGCGTGTCTGACTCTAACATATTCTCAGGAAAATAGCAAATCGGTACGTGGCGCGAACTGAAGCGGCGTGGGAGTAAACTCCTACGCTGTGGGGCGCAGACGCCCAGTCACGGCCTTCGCCGGGACAAGATAAAACCGCTCTCTGTTGCCCTCGCTTCTTTTTCGACGAAGGTCGAAACTAGGCGTCTGCACCCCACAGCGGTGAACTTTAGTTCCATGCGGCTTTGCTGCACAAATGGCGCCCTGTAGGGGCGCTGCTTGCTGCGCCCTCCAAGTTTCAGCCTCCAAGTTTCAGCCTAGCCTTTAGAGAGAGCCGAGTATTTATGCAATAAAGCCGTTCCACGTCGTATTCCCCCTGGCGTTTTTATTCCGGGTCCTAATCTTACGCGTTTGGCGTGTTACAAGTCCTCGCCGTGTATTATCAGTGATTTGAACCAGGGCACAAAAAAGCGGAGGCTGCCCTTGCAGCCTCCGCTTGAGAAACACGATCACCTTGGGAGTTACGGAGTGCCGAGAGGAAGGGTCGGGGGAGCATTCTGCGGGGGAATGCTCAGAACGACCGTGGTCCGGGCGTAGATCCAGACGCCATCGTAGGGCTGGAGCGAATCCGTGGTGGAGCTGAGTGTATCGTACTGACCCGTCGCCATGTTGTAGCGATACAGTGTCGGCTGCACCAGCTGGCTGGTAGCGATCACACCCGAGTACCCGCCCGTCGGGACATCCACGGTCATGCCCGAGAGGGGCGCGGGAGACTGGAACGGGTCGCCGAGCTGGTTCCAGCCGGG
>JAYVDT010000567.1:0-2728 GCA_043749265.1 Rhodanobacteraceae bacterium
TCGCCTGTGTTCAACCCTCGCACCGGCTCGCAGATTGCCTGGATCAGCGGCCGCACCAACCTTCCGCAGCTCTACATCATGGACTCGGACGGCTCCTCAGTTCAGCGTCTCTCTGACAGCGGTTACGCCACCTCGCCTTCCTGGTCACCCAACGGCCAGTTCATCGCCTTTGCCTGGAACCGCAAGTACGGTCCTGGCGCACCGGGCGGGCAGGATATTTATGTCATGGAGATCGCCACCAAAAAGTGGATTCAACTTACCCACGACACCGGCCTGTGCGACTTTCCTTCCTGGTCACCGGATGGTCGCCATATTGTTTTCGCTAATTCTCCTGACGGCCGCGACGCGCACATGCACATCATGACGATGCTCGCCGACGGAACCGAACGCCACTCCCTGACAACCGCCGTCTCAGATATGCCGAACTGGAGCTGGAAATGACGTATTCTTGCAGCCATCTCCTCGCTTTCCTCCCCTTCGTATTAGATGAGCAGAAGATAGATCTTGAAATCAACCATGGAGCCTAAAATCTTGAAATCGATAAATTCTCAGGCCGCGCGCCCTGCCTTCCGCTCTTTCCTTCTGCTGGCTCTCTGCGGCACATTGATGTCCTTCTCCACTGGCTGCCATAAGAAGGCCAAAGGTATCGATCCATCAAGTCTTGGACCCACGGACATAACGAGTGCCGCGTCAAGCACGTCCGCTCCAACAGCCACTCTGACGGCTGATCCGATAGCCATTGACCTCGGACAAACGGTCGTTCTCAACTGGCGCACGACCAACGCGACCGTCGTCACCATCGAAGGCATCGGTCAGGTTAACGTCAACGGAACGCAGACGGTTTCACCCTCCAATTCGACCAACTTCCATCTGATAGCAAAGGGCGATGGTGGCACGACCGATGCCAATGTACGTGTGACCGTTCGGGTTCCCGTAGCACCCACAATGGCTGATAACAGCGCAAACAAGAACGGTTCCGATGCCGGCGCAGTTACAGAGTCGGCCTTCCACGCAGCTCTGCAGGACATGTTCTTCGACTACGACAGCTTTGATGTCCGCCCCGATGCCCAGACCGCCGCACAAGCAGCAACAGCCTACCTGCGGACGCATGCTTCAGTCCGGGTTCTCATCACTGGCTATTGCGATGAGCGCGGCTCCGCTGAGTACAACCTAGCACTCGGCGAAAATCGCGCCAATGCCGCAAAGGCTGCACTCATCAGCGCGGGTGTTGAGGCCGGTCGTATCCGGGCTTTTTCCGTCGGCAAGGAAAAGCAGTTCTGCACTGAAGCCAACGAGACCTGCTGGCAGGAAAATCGTCGTGCTCAGTTCACAATCGATCAGTAGCCTTTCTGCCTCACACATACCAACCTCGGCGGCCTGCTTTTGGGCCGCCGATTCAATACCAGTCAACGGAAAGCTGAGTCTGCCATGCAAAAGGTACGCGTCTCCCGCATCGCCACCGCCGCCCTTCTGATTCTCCTCTTCGCCTCCACGCCCGCATTCGCTGTCAACAAGGACATGGTGCAATTGCAGACACAGGTCCAGCAACTTCTGGACGCCGTCGCGCGACTGCAGCAGTCCAACGACGAGCGCATGGGAGTCCTCAAGGATCTTGTGCAACAGTCCGCCGACTCCGTCAATCGCATGACTCAGAACATGGACGCGCTTCAAAAACAATTGGGCGCGCAGCAAGGCGCTGAGGGAACAAAAGTGGATCAGGTCTCAGGCCAGGTCCAGGCGCTGAACGATTCGCTTGACGAGATCAAGACGCGCATGAACCGTCTGGAGAAACTTCTGGGCAGCGTTGAAAGTCAGCAGCAGAACATAAGCGCCGCAATGCAAAATATGCCGCAAAGTATGCCGCAAAGCAGCGGCCCAGCCACCATACAGCCTTCAACACCAACGCCTTCGATCGCAAGCCCGCCGCCGGGATCGGCCCTCGTCGACCCACCTGCGGCCCCTGTCCGCAGGCCAGTCGCTTCCATCAAGTCGACAGCGCCACCGGTTGAGGATCTCTACAAAGCCGCGTACGGCGACTACATGTCGGCCAAGTACGCCGTCGCACAATCAGAGTTCGGCGATGTCATTCGCAGTTATCCGGATAATTCTCTCTCCGGCAACTCCTACTACTATCTTGGCGAGATGGACTATCGCGCCGGCAAGTACGCTGCCGCCGCCAAGGACTACGACAAGGTCCTTGAGCAGTTTCCCGATTCCAACAAGATACCGGCATCGCACCTGCACAAGGGCCAGGCTCTCATTGCGCTCAAGCAGAACGACGCCGGAGTCCGCGAACTCCGCACCCTGATCCAGCGCTTTCCCAACTCGCCGGAGGCTGCGCAGGCTCGCAGCCGGATCAGCGGCATGGGCATTCCCATAAAAGCCCGTCCTTAATCAGGGGCAGGTCAGTTCCGCATCCCGGCCAGAGCCGCTTCGAGGCCCTTCCGTTGTTCCTCGTTCAACGGCAGCAGTGGGAGGCGCGGACGGCCGCCAAAGTAACCATTAAAGTCGCAGCCATATTTGATCGCTGCAATGCCGCTCCAGCCTTCCGTCATTGCCGCGACGCCCTCAATGCGGGCCTGCTTCTCCTCAGCCAGCGGCAGATCTCCATCGCGAAACGCCTGCCAAACCTCGCAGCAAGCCTGTGGCGCGCAGGCTCCCATGCTCGGGATACCACCTGCCGCCCCAGCCCTCCAGGCCTCGAGCATCCCCGCAGCAGAACCTGCCA
>JAYVDT010000568.1:0-2721 GCA_043749265.1 Rhodanobacteraceae bacterium
TGCATCCCGAGCAGGTCGTCGTCCTCGGCGGCCATATCGATAGCTGGGACGTAGGCCAGGGCGCGCAGGACGACGGTTCCGGCATCATGGGCACGCTCGCCGCGGTCAACGTTATCAAGAAGATGGGGCTTCACCCCAAACGCACCATCCGCGTCGTCTTCTGGGTGAATGAAGAGAACGGCGGGGCCGGTGGCATAGCCTACCGCAAGGGCCTTACGCCTGCCCAACTGGCAAATCACGTCGCGGCCATCGAAATGGACGGCGGCGCCGAGCCCCCCGTAGGCTTCGGCTTCGGAATATCCGGCAGCCCCCGCCGGCTCAAACCAGGCGAGGTCCCAAGCACCATACCTCCCGTTCTCTCTGCCGGAGAACAGCACTCCCTCGTCATGCTGCGCCAGATCGCTTCGCTCCTTACGCCCGTAGGCGCAGACAAGATCAAGGAAGGCGGAGGTGGTTCCGACATCGGGCCACTCATGAGCGATGGCGTCCCCGGTCTCGGCGAGATGACGACCGGAGCCCACTACTTCGATTGGCACCACACCGAAGCCGACACTCTCGACAAGGTGGACCCGCAGGAGTTTCGTAAGAACGTCGCCTCGCTCGCGGTCATGACCTACATCCTCGCTGATATGCCTGAGCGCCTGACCGGCCACAAAGGCGCCGGGGAAGAGTAGCGGAAGTACGTGTCTGCTGCTATGTTTCATTCTTTATGTGTCCTTTTAGTTGCTGCCCTCACGAGCAAGTCTCTATAGGGTTCGTAATCCAAAGGAGTCGCTTCGCTTCTTCACCTTTGGTGCGGAGTTCATCTTCGCGATGTGATGCTCGACCGCTTTCTGTGAAGTCCTCGGAAGGTCTTTCCTGTATTTCTTCGGCCCTCGTGTGATCTTTTGTATCGGGCTGAATGTCGTTGATTGGTTGAAGTTTCACTGAAGTCTTCCGTCGCCATCCCACCCGCATCCAACTCCACATGACCCCAACCCACTGGTGGCAAACCGGCGTTATCTACCAGATCTATCCCCGCTCGCTCCAGGACTCCAACGCCGATGGCGTAGGCGACCTCCGCGGTATCCTGGCCCGGATGGACTACTTTGTCCAACTGGGTGTCGACGCGCTCTGGATCTCTCCCTTCAATCCTTCGCCGATGGCCGACTTCGGCTACGATGTCGCCGACTACACCGGCGTAGACCCCCTCTTCGGCACCATGGCCGACTTCGACGTCCTGCTCGCCGGCATCCACGCCCGTGGACTCAAGCTCATTCTTGACTTCGTCCCCAACCATTCCTCCGACCAGCATCCCTGGTTCCTCGCCTCCCGTTCTGCCCGCACGGATCCCAAACGTGATTGGTACTTATGGCACGATCCGAGCGCAGATGGAGGCCCACCCAACAACTGGATGTCCAACTTCGGCGGGTCCGCCTGGACCTACGACGAGACCACCGCCCAGTATTACTACCACTCCTTCCTCCGCCAGCAGCCCGACCTCAACTGGCGTAACCCCGCCGTCCGCCATGCCATATACGCCGCCATGAGCTTCTGGCTAGAAAAGGGTGTCGACGGCTTCCGCATGGATGTTATCTGGCTCCTCATCAAGGACGACCAGTTCCGTTCCAACCTCCCCAACCCCGACTTCAGTGGCGGTTCTTCTGCCTGGTCCGTGCTCCCGACCTACACCGCGGATCAGCCTGAAACCCACGCCATCGTCCGCGAGATGCGCGCCCTTCTTGATAGCTTCGGCGACCGCGTCCTGATAGGCGAAATCTACCTCGGCATCCGCGAACTGGTCACCTATTACGGTGTTTCCAAAGACACCCCTCAGCTGGTCGGCGCGCAGATGCCCTTCAACTTCCATCTCATCCTAACCAGTTGGCAGGCTCATCTCATCGCCCAACTCATTCGTGACTATGAGGCCGCGTTGCCTTTCGGTGCGTGGCCCAACTGGGTTCTCGGCAATCACGATCAAAAACGTCTCGCCACCCGCGTGGGCCCTGCCCAGGCCCGAGTTGCCGCGGTCCTGCTGCTTACGTTGCGCGGCACCCCCACCCTCTACTACGGCGACGAACTCGGGATGCCCGATGCCCACCTCTCGCCCGATCAGGTCCGCGATCCCGCAGAGAAGAACCAGCCTGGCATTGGCCAAGGCCGCGACCCCGAGCGCTCACCCATGCTGTGGGACCAGACTGAGAATGCCGGCTTCTCGCCCGCCACTCCCTGGCTCCCGCTCGTAGATGACTGGCCTAACCTTACCGTGGCCTCCCAGTTCACGGACGCACGCTCGATGTCTACCCTCTATTGCCGCCTCCTGGCCCTGCGCCGCGGAGAAGCCGCCCTGCACTCCGGCAGTATCCAGGAGGTCTCGGAGGCCAACGGCATCCTTTCTTATATTCGGGAGGGAGAAGGGAAGCGCTTCCAGATTTACCTCAACCTGACCCAGGACTCGAAGACTACCGGCACCCACCCCGGACGTCTCATTCTCACCAGCTATCTGGATATCGATCCCGTCACCCTGGCCGACACGACGCTGACGCTGCGCCCCAACGAAGCCATCATCCTCGAAGTCACAATCTAGAAGAGATTGGTGCCTCGGTCGAGCTTCTGAGACCTGGATTTCCTTTCTGACCTGGCTCCCAGATCAAGCGCCCTTCCGAATCCGTTCCTTGTTCAACCTAACCAACTTCAAAAAATCCGTAACCACTGGCCCTTCATTCCTCGGATCCCACGCCA
>JAYVDT010000569.1:0-2721 GCA_043749265.1 Rhodanobacteraceae bacterium
TGGCATCAAGCCTGCTCCCGTAGCCTCGAACGTCGAGATCGTCAACGCGATTCCGGAGACTGTCTCAGGCGACTAGTTCAAGCTCAGCCGAACGCAGGAAAGGCCGCCAGCCATGGCGGCCTTTCCTGCGTGTGCGGCGATTAGTCGCCAGCCGCAATCGCTTCGACAATCTTGTCCATCACCACCCGATCGGCGCCCGTCCCAGGCAGATGCGTATCCGCCATGACGGCAAATATCACCGTCTTCCCGGAGGCCGTCGTCACGTATCCGCTAAGAGCACGTGCCTCGCTCAAGGTGCCGGTCTTAGCAAAGATCCGTCCCTTGAGCGTCGTCGCAAAGCGAGTCACCAGACCTCCATCAACGCCTCCTTCGGGCAGTGTCGCCTTCCACTTCGCAAACCAGGGCTGCGTCGCGGCAAAGCTCAGGAATGTGGCCAGCGCGCGCGGTGCGACCAGGTCATGTCCGCTCAGGCCAGATCCGTCGTAGAGCACAAAGTCGTTCGGCGCGAGCCCCGCGTGCAGCAGATACTGGCGCACCACGTGGAGGCCATCGGCTTGGGTATTTCCACACGAAAAAGCGACACCAAGGTTGCGCATCATCAGTTCAGCGTGCAGGTTCTGGCTGACCTTATTGGTGTACCTCATGTCGTCGATCAGCGCGGGCGATTCCAGCCTGGCCAAATCCGTCTGCTTCCCCGTCACCACTTTGTCCGCCCTCGCTTCCACGCTGCACGCCGGAGGCGCGATCTGTGGGGTCGCAAAAATCTGCTTCCACACGAGATCGTCATCCTTGCGACCGGCAAAGACGCCGCCGGGAATATCTGCGCTCACGTGCTGCGCTACTGGCTTGCCGCTGATGTGAACGCCGCGCCGCTCCAACGCCGCCTTGAGAGCCAGCGCCGCGTACTCAGCCGGGTCCGCGATCGCAATGGCCTGACTGCAGGGCTGCACATTCGCGGCGATATCGCCGCCTATCTTCAGGTCTTTCCCGCCCAGCGTCCGACTGTACTGCAACCGAGCATCGCAGTCATAGGTAGGGGTGGCTGTGATCGTGGCCACGTCGTTCTGGAGCGCATAATACGTAAGCTCCGGCTTCGTCGTCAGTATCGCTTTTTCAGTTGACCGGGCATTCGGCGCTACCTGCAGGACGATCTGGTTATCGTGAATCGTCAATGCGGAGATGGGGGCGCCATAACCATAGACGAGATCATCCACGGCCCAGTCCGGCGGATACGGCTGCCACGCAAAGTACCCATCCGCCCCAACTACATTGCCTTCAACACTGCGCACGCCCTTCGCGACAATCTGGTCGGCGAGGGCCTCAATATCTGCAATGCTGCCCGGCTCCGGCGACGCATTCTTCGGTCGCTGCGACGCGGGCAGGTACGGCAAATCATGCGAGCCGAAGTTGGCATCGCCGCCACCGATCAACCTCAGGTCGCCGTCCAGCACCCCCGCCTTGATCTCTCCCTCACCGATAACGCGCGTAGTGAATCGCTTGTCCGGCCCCAATAGCGCGAGCGCAGTCGCGGTGGTGAAGATCTTGTTGTTGGAAGCGGGCCTGAAAAGCTGCGCCTCATTGACTCCGCACAGCGGCGTGCCGTCGAGCGTGGTCACGGCAACACCCCAATGTGCCGACGCGACTGTGGGGTCAACGACCAGCGCCTTGATCTGCTCGCAAAACGTCTGCGCCCGCAAACCGCCAACCGTACCTACCAGCATCAAGACTGCGCATGCGTGCTTTCCCATGGACGCAGTTTAGTGCACAGGCTAGGTCGTATGGTCGACGATGATCTTCCAGCCCTTGTCCGTCTTCTCAAGCACGAGCGAGAAAGTTCCGTCCGCCGGGCCTCCCGCCTTCTTGCTTCGGTCCACGCGGTAGTGACCGATCACGACGGCGAAACGCTCATCCAGCAGGTGCGGTTCCAGCTCAGAGAAGGAGAGCGTTCCCATCGCATCCTTGTTCGGATAGTTATGTTTGTAGTCGGTCTGCAATTGAGCAAAGCCCTTGCTGACCTGGCGGCCGATGAACACCAGGTTGGGCGAGTCCTTGTAGGCGGAGAGGAAGGCGTCCATATCCCCACGATTCCACGCCCGTTCCTGTGCCGTCATAACCTTGATCACATCAAGTTCATCGCGCGACAGGGCACGGAGCTGATCCAGTTGAGTGTCAACAGGCAGATCGGGCTTGTTCGAATTTTGCGAGTACAACGAGATGGGGCTGAGTAGCGAAACAAACAAAGGCAGATACAGGATGCGAAGCTTCATAGTCGGTCACCACCATCTCTCTGCATAGTTACACGCAGAATAAGGGAAAGTAGTTTCATCCAAACTTCGATCGACACCGTGGGCTCCATGCGTTGGTGGCTTCAAACCGAATGTTGGCACAATCCAGATGAACGTCACCAGGGTTATATCGCCAAGGGCCGCGTAATCATTTCAACAGGCAGGCGGAATCGCTACTCGGTACATCGTCACGTTCACTATTTCCTTCCACTGCACCGCTTCTGCTCGGCCGCTTCCGCTGCGGCTTCGTATTCCGTTTACGCCCGGTCCAAAGGGGTGAAGCCGAGGCCATCGATCCTGATAAGGACCGCCATGACTCCGATAACTCCATCGAAGAAGGCTTCCAGGCGTGACCGAGAAGGTAGGTGCGCTAAGGCGTTTGCACGATGAGGATCGGGCTTTGCGAGCATAATGCAGGGTGAAGTAACTAGAATGA
>JAYVDT010000570.1:0-9053 GCA_043749265.1 Rhodanobacteraceae bacterium
TTCGGTGTACCTACAAACTTCTCATCTGCCATTGCTAAAACTCCTCTGCATCTGCTGCACTGCCGGTCTCCGAGTAGTTTCCGGAAACTGGCGCATCAATTTCTTCTTCCCGCAAGCTGAGGCCGAATACGACGCCGTTCTGCAACTCAATCGTAAGCGCGGAGCCTTCTTCGAGCGACGCCTCGGTGACTTCTTCGCCGATCTGGGCGCACACGGCGTTGCGATATTCCGGCTCTCCGTAGGCAACTGAAAACTCGGTCAGGAGGACGTGTGGCCATGCGAATAAGGTAACCTTCGCATCGCCAAAGCAAAGCTCAAGATAGTCCTCAACGAAGCAGACGGACTTCACCTCTTCGCCGATAAGTGCGGAAATATCCATCGTCTAGGCTCCGAGCGCCGCGGCTGCAGCGTCCATGTCCGTGCGCTTGGTTACTTCAGTCGCGCACCAAAGGGAAGCGCCGGCGCCGAGTTCCGGATACCACTGCTGCAGCGGCAGGCCACCGATGATCTTCTTCTCCAGCAGTCCGGCGTTCGCGGCCTCTGCTCCCTGTGCCAGGTCAAGCACGAACTCATGGAAGCGCGGTGCGCCGTCAAAGAGCACCTTGCCCTTCTCAGCGAGAACGGAGCGCAAGTAGTCAGCCTTGGCGAGGTTATGCTCACCCAGTTCGCGCATCCCTTCCTTGCCGTAGATGGTTAGGAAGATGGTGGTCATCAGTGCTACGAGCGCCTGGTTAGTGCAGATGTTGCTGGTGGCTTTTTCGCGGCGAATGTGTTGCTCGCGAGTGCTCAGCGTCAACACATAACCACGTTTGCCGTTGACGTCCTTGGTTTCGCCGATGAGGCGGCCGGGCATCTGGCGCAGGAACTTTTCCTTGCATGCGATGACGCCACAGTATGGACCGCCATAGCTCAATGAAACGCCATAGCTCTGGGCTTCGAGCGAGACAATATCTGCTTCTTTCGGAGGCGCTACGATGCCTAGCGAAATAGCCTCCGCGATCGACACGATCAGAAGCGCGCCCTTGCTGTGGGCCAGATCGGCTATCGCTGCCACGTCTTCAATCGTCCCGAAGAAGTTGGGCGACTGGATCAGGATGCATGCCGTGTCGTCGGTGATGGCAGCTTCAAGCGCAGCCATATCGACGCGGCCATTCGAGGCGTAGCCAACTTCGGTCTGCGGAATCTCCTGGTGTGTAGCGTAGGTCGTGATGACCTCGCGATACTCCGGGTGCACGGTACGCGCGATGACCGCGGCGTTGCGGCCCGTCACGCGTACAGCCATCATGATGGCTTCGGCAGCGCCGGTAGATCCTTCATACATGCTGGCATTGGCGATCTCCATGCCCGTGAGTTCGCAGATCATCGTCTGGAACTCGAACATGGCCTGCAGCGTACCTTGCGAAATCTCCGGTTGGTAGGGCGTGTAGCTGGTCAGGAACTCGCCGCGCTGCACGAGGGAGTCGATGATGACGGGCTTGTAGTGCTTGTAAACTCCGGCGCCGAGAAAGCTGGCGTAGCCGGTCGCGTTGTTCTCCGCATAACCTCGGAAACGCTCGATGATTTCGCTTTCTCCATGCTGACGCGGCACGTCAAGATCGCGGGTCAACTGGTACTCGGCGGGGATAGTCGCGAACAAATCGTCGATCGAATTGACACCAATCTCTGCGAGCATCGCGAGGCGATCCCCGGGGCTCTTCGGCAAATAACGCATGGGTCTAGTGTCCTGTCTCTTCGCTTACAAAAGTCTCGTAGGCCGTCGCGTCGATGAGCGTACCGAGCGAGGCCAATTGGGCTGCATCCGCAAGCTCAAGCTTGAAGATCCAGGTTTCGTTTGCATCTGTATTAATGGTCTCCGGTGCGCCATTGAGGGCTTCGTTGATCTCGGTAACAGTGCCAGAGAGGGGCGAGTAAAGATCGCTGACCGCCTTCACGCTTTCAACCGACCCAAAGATTTTGCCCGCTTCCACCTGATCGCCTATCTTGGGCAGTTCAACGAAGACGATATCGCCTAGCGAGTGTTGCGCGTAATCGGTGATGCCGACGCTTGCCGTCGTGCCGTTCGGGTTGGCCCACTCGTGGGTCTTGGTGTACTTGTATGCAGCCGGGTAAGCCATGCTCTCTCCAATAAAAGTCTAGTCCTGCAGAATCGTTGATAGAGCCTAAACCGCGACGGTCTTCTTCGGCTTTTTGTAAAACGGTAAAGCGACCACCTTTGCCTTGACCAGCGCGCCGCGAATTTCGACTGCGACTTCACTGTCAAGCGCGCCATGCTGAACCGGCACATAAGCAAGCGCAATATTTTTCTTCAAAAACGGCGCCGGAGATCCGCTGGTGATCTCGCCGATAGCGGTCCCGTCAAGAGCGCAAACTTTGTAGCCGTCGCGTCCAATGCCGCGCTCGACCATCTCAAGACCGACAAGCTTGCGCTTCGGACCACCGGCCTCAACAATCTTCGCCAGCGCCTCGCGTCCGACAAAGTCCGTACCTTTGTCCATCTTGCAATAACGGCCCAGACCAGCTTCAAACACGTTAATTTTGTCTGAAATCTCATGTCCATAAAGCGCCATCGCGCTTTCAAGCCGCAGCGTGTTACGTGCACCCAGGCCGCAGGGAAGAATCCCGAACTCGGCTCCGGCCGCAAGGACTTCATCCCATACGCGTTCGCTGGTCGGCTGGTCGGAGGGGATGTAAATTTCGAGGCCGTCTTCACCCGTGTAGCCGGTGCGGGCGATCATGACGTTGTGCAGCCCGCAGACCTGGCCCCAAGTGAACCAGTAATTCTTGATGGTGCTGAGGTCGGTCCCGGTCAGCTTCTGCAGCGTGGCCTCGGCTTTCGGTCCCTGGATCGCAAGCTGAGTGTAGTAGTCGGAAAAATCGTTGATGTGCACGCCCTGCATGTAGCCGACCTGCTTCCGGACCCACTGCACGTCCTTCTCGCGTGTGCCCGCGTTGATCACAATCAGGTAGTCGTTTTCAGAAAGCTTATGCAGCACCACATCGTCGACGAACGTTCCGTCTTCGTACAACATCGCCGAGTAATGCGCCTGCCCAATCTGTAGTTTGCTCGCATCGTTAATCAGCAACTGCTGCACGGCCGCCAGAGACCCTGGTCCACGCAACTGAATGTCGCCCATGTGCGAGACGTCGAAGAGGCCTACAGCCGTCCGAACCGCCATGTGTTCCGAGACGAGGCCGGAGTACTCGACCGGCATATCCCAACCGCCAAAGTCGACCATCTTGGCCTTGTGCCTGCGATGAATCGAGTTGAGCGCGGTTGTCCTGAGCTTTGCCAGTTCCGCCTTGATCTCCTGTACCAAATCCGTCATAGAACCCTCGTACCCAAATATCTTCTTAAAGGGTACACCGTCAGGGCTTCCTACCGTCTGGCTCCGGGGCGATGATCGAACAACCTGCGGAAGAGGACCGGTGAAAAAGTGGCTAAACCCGCCACAATCTCCAGCAGGATCAGCACTCCCTGCGTACGAAATAAGGCGGAGGCGGTCCAGGCAAGCAACACCCAGAACGCCATATCGGCCGACGCAGCGACGTAAACCCAGTCAGAAAACTTGTGCTGATCGTGGAAGAAGTTCATCTCGCCCAGCCTGGGGTAAACGGTCGCCGGGCCCTCCTTCAGGCGGAGCAGCGCAACAGGAAGAAGGTTCAGGATCAGCACAATGGCTACCCAAAGCCCCGCCAGTGACGGCCGCCTTGGCTCCACCCACCATGTCGCAAGAATGGTGACGAGAACGTTCAACGTCGCGCCGGCGTTGACGATTGCAGGGAAGTGCAGCATGTCGCCCAGCCGGTTCATCTCGTTAAGCCGTTTTTCCGTCGGGTGCATAAGGAACTCCATCGATCTGCGTCTTCCCCGTGAGTTTATCGTCAAACGGGTTGAGGAACACATCGCATGATCAAATCGGAATCTGTCTGGGATTACCCGCGCCCGCCGCGTCTCGAACCCACCCGCCGCCACCTTCGCATCTTGCACGCCGGCCACACCTTGGCGGACACTACCGAGGCTTTGCGGATACTCGAAACCAGCCATCCACCGGTCTACTATCTGCCGCAATCAGCCATTGCGATGGATCTTCTGAAGCCCTCCTCCGCCCGCAAGAGCTTCTGCGAGTTCAAAGGCTTTGCTACTTACTGGAACCTGACAATCAACGGCGTCACCATCCCAGATATCGCATGGAGCTACGAGCAGCCTTCGAAAGCCTACACTGCCCTTGCCCACCATCTCGCCTTTTACGCCAGCAAACCGGATGAGTGCTGGGTCGATGACGAACGGGTTGTCGCGCAGCCAGGTGACTTCTACGGCGGATGGATCACCTCAGACCTGGTGGGCCCATTCAAAGGCGCTCCCGGGACTCTTGGCTGGTAGCTATTTGCTGCGTGCCTGATCAACCTGTTTTTTCACTTCGGTGTAGCTGAAGTCAGAAGCGGGCCCTTCGGTCTTCCAGCAGACTTGTCCTTTTCCATCGACGACCAGGATGTAGGCTACGTCCGCCCGGCTGAAACCAACTGCTGCCTTCCAATCGCCTTCGTGGTCAAGTACGGGCAGGAACCGTCCCTGCGCGACGGGGGGAACGCTTCCCTTGATCTTGCTCAAGACCCATCCACGCACCAGCTTCGGCACGGATGCCAGCACCGGCATCTCGTAATAAAGCACTGCTCCTGAATCACGGTAGTCTCCGTAGAGCCGCTTGCCCCATGCGGTCAATTCTTCCCGCGAACTTTGCGAGAAGCCCACGACCAGCACTCCAACCTTCCCTTTCAAGGCCCCCGGGAGATCCACCATCTGACCTGTCAGAACCGCCCCATGCAGCGCAGGTATGTGCGCTGCCGCATCTTGCGCACTGGCGGCCCCGACTGCCAGTGCTGCACCCACTCCAATTGGCAAAAACCAAGTCATGCTGACAGTCTATCCAGTCCGGACCGGTCTATCCAGTCCAGCCCAGAGCACGCCAGAATGCACGCCCGGATCATCGTTCCAACAAAGTCGAGGTTTATCAGACCACCACCGTCTCGCGGAACTCCCCAAAAACGCCACGCATCGTGTCCGCGATCTCGCCCACCGTAGCCTGCCTTTCGACCGCTTCCAGAATCCTCGGCATCAGGTTTTCACCCCCGGTCGCCGCCTCCCGCACACCGCGCAGACTGGCCTCCCAAAGACCGTTCTCACGGCGCGCCCGTAGCGCCCGCAACCGTTCCACCTGTCGCCGCTCAAGGTCCTCATCGATTCGCTGGATCGGAACCTCAACGCCGCCACCGTCGCCGGTAAACCGGTTTACTCCAACCACCACCGCATCACCCGCCTCTACCTCACGCTGATAGGCATATGCGGCATTCTGAATCTCACGTTGCACGTATCCCTGTTCAATCGCGCGCAGCATGCCCATTCCGGCTCCAGTTTTGTCGAACCCTGCGATCGTCTCCAGATACGCCTGTGCACGGCGCTCGATCTCGTCCGTTAGGGCCTCGACGAAGTAGCTCCCGGCCAGCGGGTCCACGGTCTGCGGGACGCCACTCTCGTAAGCAATCACCTGCTGAGTCCGCAGCGCCAGCCGCGCGGCAGCCTCTGTTGGCAGGGCCAGCGCCTCGTCAAATCCATTGGTATGCAGACTTTGCGTACCGCCCAGTACTCCGGCCAGCGCCTGGATCGTCGTCCGCACGATATTGTTCTCTGGCTGCAGCGCTGTCAGCGTGGAGCCAGCCGTTTGAGTGTGGAAGCGCATCATCCAGCTCCGAGGATTTTTTGCCCCGAAGTGATCCCGCATAATCCCAGCCCACATCCTGCGCGCCGCCCGGAACTTGGCTACTTCCTCCAGCAGATTGCTGTGCGCGTTGAAGAAAAAGCTCAGCCGCGGCGCAAACGCATCCACGTCCATGCCTGTGTCGATTGCTGCCTGAACATAGGTCATCCCATCGGCCAGCGTGAACGCGATTTCCTGCACCGCCGTCGAACCTGCCTCCCGCATATGGTATCCGGAGATGGAAATCGTATTCCACTCCGGCACCTCCACCGCAGCCCATGCGAAGGTGTCCGTCACCAGGCGCATCGCATGTTTGACCGGATAGATATAAGTCCCGCGGGCAATATACTCCTTCAAAATGTCGTTCTGGATCGTTCCGGACAGTTTGCGAACGTCCGCTTCCGTTCGCTTCGCCACCGCGACATACAGAGCCAGCAGGATCGAAGCTGTGGAGTTGATCGTCATGGAAGTCGACACGCTGTCTAGCGGAATTCCCTCAAACAGCCGCTCCATGTCCTCAATCGAGTCGATTGCGACGCCGACCTTGCCAACCTCGCCGAGCGCCATCGGCGAGTCAGAGTCATACCCAATCTGCGTGGGCAGATCGAACGCGACGCTTAGCCCCGCCGTTCCATTCGCCAATAAAAACTTGTAGCGCCGGTTCGACTCCTCGGCATCGCCCATGCCGGCATACTGGCGCATGGTCCAGAGGCGTCCGCGGTACATTGTCGGCTGGATGCCCCGGGTAAAGGGAAACTCCCCAGGCCGGCCCATTCCGCCCGGATCCTCTGGCCCGTAACAAACGTCGACCTCAATTGCTGAGCTTGTCTTCGCTGGCCTGACCCCAGCTCCTGTGACCCCGGTTCCCCGGACCTCCGCCGCCATGCTCTTTACGCCCATAGCCGACCAGTCTACCCTTCTGCGCTAGCGCTTGCCGCGCCTGGAGGCTCTCACGAAACTGGACACCGTAAACCAACCGAAAACGACCAACATCGCCAGCGCAAACCACGCGTGTTGGCGGCCATCACCGGACGTCCGGAAGTCGCCGTGCCACTTCCAGAGTTCAATCCCAGCCAACAGCGCAAAGATGCCGAAGAAGACCCCGGTCACCTCCAACCACAGGACTCCGGAAGCCTTGGCGACAGGTCCCCAAACCGCCTCGCCAAAACGCTTGCCACCCCGCCTTACCCCGGCACTCGTCGTCCGAGCCTGCACAACACCTTCGCGAACCTTTGCCCCGGCGGTGCGTCCGCGATCGTTGGCTGCGCTCGGATTTGGAGCCAACGCCGCGTCCGCCGCCTTCCACAGCGCTTTGCCCGCCTCACGGGTGCCTACTCCAAGCGCCTTGCCGAACCGAACTCTGTCCATCGCTCAAGTCTAATGCGGAATCCTTTTCCTTTTCCTTTTTTGCCCAACGTTGAGTGCTGTCGTTGCACCCAAACGTAAAGTCAGCGCTTATTCCCTATCCGGGGAAAGATTCATGAAGAGCATCCAGTATCGATTGAACGGCACCGCCGCAGCGACCGCTTATGTTCTCGTTATCACTGCGTCTACCGCCGCCCCCAGGCCAGTTGAAGAGCTGGCACACAAGTTGCAGGATGCCTTGGCGGACTATCGCACGGTCGTATAGCTGTAACGAGGACCAATAAGTTTGATTGCACCCCCGTACCCGGAGGCGTATTCTCAGGCAAAGGTTGAACGAATAGACCTTGTCATTCGTCCAACTAATGGGATTGCTGGAGGTGTCATTGAACCAGAAGGTCAAAAACCTCATTCAGAAACTTGGCGAAGCTATTCATGAGTCCGTATCCGAATCCGAGCACATCGCTGGAGTTGTCAAGAACATACGGGACCAGGGCTTCGATGTTCTGCTCATGCTAGAGGCCACCATCGGCCTCAATCAGGTGGAAACCGAGGATGAAACCGGCCCTCAGCCGCTGCGACTTACTGCAGGCGATCCACCTGAAGGTCCATTCACCTCAAACGACCTCACTTTCCTCAAGTCGCTCCGCATCACTCTGCCGGACGACTTCACGGCAGATGAGGCATCCGCAGAGGAGTAGATGCTGTCACCATGGAGCCCGGGCTGCAAAGCTCGGGCTTCTCTGTGTTTTCGGGTACGCATTTGCAATAGAAATCGCATACGCAGGGTATGCTCGGTTTTTTCATTCGCCAAAACGCGTTTCGGCATCGTAATGTGATGTGGTCTGGCCTTACGTTACGAACATGCTTCTCTCAGTCGCACGTTTCTCTCAATCGCACGTGGTCACCAATGCGTTCCACGAATCACGAAGATCAAGGAAGTCCATCATGAGAGATACCCTGGGTGTCCTGTTGGCCGGTGGTGCCGGTGAACGACTCTTTCCCCTAACCCGCGACCGGGCCAAGCCCGCCGTCCCTTTTGCGGGTCAGTACCGCATCATCGACATCACACTGTCCAACTGCATCAACTCGGACCTTCGCCACGTCTACATCCTTACTCAGTACAAGGCGCTCTCGCTCAACCGCCACATTCGTGAGGGTTGGGGCCCTGTAGTCGCCAATGAACTCGGCGAGTTCATCGAAATTCTGCCGCCCATGCAGCGCGTCTCAAAGTCCTGGTACCAAGGCACAGCCGACGCCGTGTACCAGAACATCTACTCCATCGGCGCCGAGGAACCGAAGCATGTCCTCATCCTCTCAGGCGACCACATCTACAAGATGAACTACGGCCGCATGCTTCAGCAGCATAACGACTCCGGTGCCGACGTCACCCTCGCAACCCTCCCGATTACACCCGAAGAAGTCTCTCGCTTCGGCGTCGTTGAAGTCGCGCGCAACGGCGAGGTTACGGGCTTCGTCGAAAAGCCCAAGGAGACCGCCCTCCGCTCGCCCTTCAATCCGGAGATGGTGGACGCCTCCATGGGCATCTACCTCTTCAACACCGACATCCTCCTGCCCGAGTTGATGAACGATGCCGAAGACCCCGACTCTTCCCATGACTTCGGCCACAACATCCTGCCAAAGCTGCTCGGCCGATTCAAGCTACACGCCTACAACTTCGTCGACGAGAATAAGCAGCGCGCCCTTTATTGGCGTGATGTAGGTACGCTCGAAGCCTACTTCGAAGCAAATATGGACGTCGCGGGTGTCTCTCCAATCTTCAATCTCTACGACAAGTCCTGGCCCATGCGAACCCGCCCCTATCAGTACCCGCCAGCGAAGTTCGTCTTCGGCGAGCCTGGACGAACCGGCATGGCCATCAACTCCATCGTTTGCTCGGGCTCCATCGTCTCCGGCTCGGTCGTGCGCAACTCGGTC
>JAYVDT010000571.1:0-9025 GCA_043749265.1 Rhodanobacteraceae bacterium
GCCGCCGGAGAACCCCCGGCAAGCAAAGGTTACACGCCAAGTGTTTTTACGCGGTTGGCGCGACTGGTAGAGCGTGCCGGGTACTTTCGCCAAGGGAGCATCACGGCCTTCTACACGGTTCTAATGGAAGGCGACGATCAGCAAGATCCCATCGTAGATGCCGTGAGGTCGTTTCTGGATGGCCATATTGTTCTGTCTCGTACGCTTGCCGGTGCGGGGCACTACCCGCCAGTCGACGTCCTCGATTCGCTAAGCCGGCTAATGCCTGCTGTAACCACGCGCGAACATCGAGACAAGGCGGCCATGGTAAGAAAGCTCCTGGCTGCCCATGCCAGAAGCGAAGATCTGGTCCGCATTGGCGCCTACAAGCCCGGCATGGATGCTGAACTGGATCGAGCAATGACTGCAATGCCGGCTCTCATGAAATTTATCGAGCAAAAAAGTGACGAAAGCATCACCATGGATGCGGCTGTGGCGCATTTGCTTCAAATGGAGTTGTAAGTGCCTCCCAGGAACAGCCTTGAGCGCTTGTTGAACCTATATAAACTGGTCGAACAGACTTGCTCCCTTGAACAGCGCCTAGCGGCTTCTGCGGTGGTCGAGGTCGAACTTGCCCAAAGTGGCGAACAAGGAGTCAGGGTCGCTCATCGAGAGTCTCGTACCGAGGCATTGATGGTGGGAGATGCCTTGGGACGAATGATTGCAGATAGTGGTTGCGAGGCCTCCGAGGTTCGCCTCGGCTTCCTGATGCAACTTCGCGCACAACGTGAAGAAACCCGCGAGGCCGCCGAACAACTGCATGATCAAAGCCGTCTAAAGAAAGAGCGAATCGAACGAGTTGCTGAGCGCAAGCGTATGGCAGTTGCATATGAAGAGGACCGAAGGATTCAGGCCGACTCGGATGATCGCTATGCGTCGAGACTGGGTTGGAATCTGGCGCAGGACAGGCAGGCCGCAGTCGTGCCAAAGCGATGAACGGACGCTAATCTGCAGCCAATGTCGTTTGGCGTCTGACGTGCTTCCTCCGTATTCGACGGGAGACGCACTTGATCGACGCGACAATTATCAGCAGCGCAAGCGAAGCGATTGATAGAGCCCCGGATACTGCTAGATTAAAAGCTTTAATAGAGCTTGCAGGTTTCCGTGATGCATTATCGACGAGAATCAACGCGGTGCCATGCAACCCCGTCACAGCAACAGCGCACAACTTCGCAGCTACGAAGCATCACGTAAAGTCCGTGACCCACAGGGCTACCTCGCCAAAATGCACTAAGAACCCGGTTGAAGAAGCCCCGGGTGAAGAGGCGATTCGCATAGATCAACCGATCGCATCAGCGTGTGACAAAACGATCCCCTTTGCGACAAAAGACTTTTCGGTCGTCCAGGTGACGGCCGGCGCGCAACAAGACGGTGTGCAGAAAAAGATTCAAGTTGCGGGACCGGGAAGCGCGGCCTGCATCGGCACTTCAACTGTCCCCGCAGATCAGACACAAGTAGCGCCTGCAACCAGCGTGAATGAATCGCCATTCGTGATCCCGCAGAGTCCCAATGCGAAAGAGCATGCAAAGGCTGGCCTCGCGGATGCGAGTGCGTGCACACAAACGGTTGATCTGGACACGCTCGGACGCTCTCCGAGTGGACTTAATCACATCGTGATCGCTGCGAACAATGTGGCCAACAGTCAGACCATGCCCGGTCATAGGAGCAATAAGGCCCAGCTTGTTGTTGGTTCGTCATCGCTCGCCGATGGTGCAGTGCAGCCTGAGGAAGTTAGAACTATCACTTCAACACCAACTGTATTGGAGGTTGGCTTCAATGGGACTCACGGTTGGCTACGCGTACGTGCGGAACTCGCTCACACGGGCGAGATCAGCGCATCGCTGACGACTGCTTCCCCTCACGTTGCTGAAACTCTCCAAAAAAACCTCCCCGCTATTACTGCATATCTCTCAACGGAACAGGTTGGCATCAGTTCGGTGGTCGTCAACGCCGCTGCGGAGAGTAAAGGCGAACAGTTTCACGAGAGTGGTTCAAATCATGGAGGAGAGGCTGGGGCCCAGGGCCAACGAAACAGCCGTCAAGACGAGAGCCATCTTCTCGTTGATGACCCGGCTTTCCGTGGCGAGACGATCGACTGGGCAATGTCTTCGATTCCGGGAGCCGTATGTGCGGGCGGCGGAGGAGGATGGCTAAGCGTACGCGTGTAAATTGGATAGCCCTTAAGCGTCAAGTTGTAACTACAAATTGAATGAGGAGCAGTGAAATGAACATATCGATACCAGTTGGAATGGATGCGATCGCAGCTGGAAACAGGATTGCACAGGGACTGACTCAGATGAAGAGCGCTGCAACGAATGCGACTTCAAGCGGGAGTGCGAGCGCCACGGTCAAGCCTGTCACGTCTACTGATTTTCTCAAACTGCTAGTGACCGAGATGAAGAATCAGGATCCGACGCAACCGACAGACCCCAACGCATATATCCAGCAACTCGTCGGTGTAAACAGCTTGCAGCAATTGATCTCGATCAATCAGGAACTTGGAACAACTCCTCCGACGCAGGTTCTGCAACCAGCGCCGTAAGCGGCAGCGTTCCATAAACATTAGAGAAGAACTTTTAGGAGATGATGCGATGCCGAATTTTTCGATAGCCTTGACTGGCCTGCAGGCCGACTCGATTGCACTCAACACGATTGGCAACAACCTCGCCAACCTCAACACGACTGCATTCAAAAAGCAGACGACGACATTTCAGGATCTTTTCTATCAAAACGTTGGAACGAACGGTTCTGGAAACGCGTTGCAGATCGGTGTCGGCACCAGGGTCTCTGGAACGGCCAGCAGCTTCGCACAAGGAAGTCTAACTACCACGCAGAGTGCGACAGACATGGCGATGAGCGGGAATGGATTCTTTCTTGTTCAGCGAGGCAATACACAGGCGCTTACACGTGCCGGAAATTTTGAGTTGAACTCCACCGGCAATCTGATCACGACCAGCGGTGAAAACGTAATGGGATACGGCGTCAAGAATGGCTCGGTGAGTCTCAACGGCGGAATCATTCCACTACAGCTCCCCGTAACGCAGAGCGAAACTGCCCAGACCACGACCAATATCTCGCTCACCACCAGCCTGGATGCGGGTGCCTCACCTGGAAAGCAGTTCTCGTCCGCAATAGAGCTCTACGACTCGATGGGTCAAAGTCACAACGCCACGGTAAACTTCATCAAGACCAGCCCCACCACGTGGAATTATTCTGTCGGGATACCTCCTGGGGATTTCAGTGGAACTCCAGTCAACGATGTAGGCACGCTGACGTTTGATTCGTCTGGTAAATTGACTGCGCCCGCAGCGAATGTCAGCGGGATTTCATTTCCTGGCATGAAAGATGGCGCAAGCGACTTGACCTTCAACTTCAATCTTTATGACGCAGCCAGCAGGCCTACGATCACCCAGACCGCCGGCACGTCCAGCACTTCAGCCACAACTCAGGATGGATTTGCTGCGGGTGCCTACCAGGGTTTCTCCGTGGATGGCGATGGAGTAGTCTCGGCTTCATTCAGTAACGGACGGACCACAAAGGTAGGGCAGGTGGCGGTAGCGATGGTTGCCAATACCGACGGCCTCACACGCGCCGGAGGGAATGACTACGCGGCCACCGATGCTTCAGGCGGGATTAGTGTGGGAGTTGCGAATGCGGGTGGCCGCGGAGCGATTGAGGGGGATGCGTTGGAGCAATCGAACGTCGATATCTCTGCCGAATTCTCGGATCTCATCGTGGCTCAACGTGCTTTTGAGGCTAACTCGAAGACCGTTACGACATTCGACTCGGTGACTCAACAGGCGATCAATATGATTCGCTAGGTTTGTCCCGGGCAAAGCCGGATGCGAAGTCATCGCATCCGGCTTTGCTGCGGATGAAAGGCTGCTAATGTAGGCCCTCTTCAGAGTGGCCACCGAGCTGCAATAAGCAAAAGCACTATGAGTGAAGAGAATCAGATTGTTTCTACTTCCCCTGCCGCCAACAGGCAGGGCTTGATGAGCATGATTGCTGTTGCAGTCATCGCTGCAATATTCGCCATGGTCGGTGCGGGTGGACTGGTGTTCTGGCTCTCGAAGACCGGACGTATGCCGATGCCAACCGCACCGGTAAAGGCTGAATCAGCACCGAAAGTGGTTCCCAGAACCCATCTGGCAGTACTTGAACCACTGCTCGTCAATCTTGCCGATGACGATGGGCATTGTTATCTCCGCGTTGCCATCACTCTTCGCATCGAGGAGGGACTCATTGAGAAGGCAGCAAAAGGAACTGACGAGGCAGGTGTGAAGGGGAAGTCTGTCAATGCTTTCGAGGCCGCTGAGAGAGATGCCGCGCTCACAGTGATCGGCCGTGACACAAGTGCCAACCTTCTTGCCCCAGACGGTAAGGAACAGTTGAAAGAGCAGCTTCGTTCGGCGCTCGCATTGAAGGTGCCCGAGATCAGAATTGCTGACGTTCTCTTCACCGAGTTTCTAGTTCAACGTTAAGCAACCAGAAGGAAGCATATGCAAGAGACACATTCAGTTCCGATTCAGATCACGGCAAGCCTCTTGCCCAAACCTGATATGCAGCATATTGATGAGCACTTAGCATGGCCTCTGCTCTCGCGCCTGCCGATGCTGGTGACGGCGGGAATCCCACTTAGGCGCTTCAAGGTGCAGGACCTGCTGGCTCTGAAGGCTGGTCAGACTATATCCAGTGAATGGAAGACAACAGACGACGTGCCGTTCAGGATCGGTGCCGTTCAGTTGAGTTGGTGTGAGTTTGAAGTGGTCGAAAACCGCCTGGCTGCGCGCTTGACGAGGTTGGCATGATGGAATCTAGAGCGAAGATGCATCTCGTAACTGAATCGCACGGGGAGCATGCGTGCAAAGCCGCCAAAACGCAGCCCACTGAAGCAAGTCCTGCAGCGCGTGTGCTGGCCAGTCTCGCGCGATTCATGACGAGTACCCTGGTCAATCAGACGGCGGAGCGAAAGCGCATGCGTATCGTGGAGACGCTGTCGGTCGGACCCAGGAAGCAACTTGTGCTCGTCAGTTGCGGGGGAGAGCATTTCCTGGTCGGTACCGGACCGGAGAGCGTACATACGATCACCCGAGTGCGACCAGAGATAGAGGCTCGCCTACCCCGGCCAATAGCCACCGGCGACGAGACCCGATGAAACAACTCCTCATGATCTGCGCGATGCTGGCGCCCCTTGTTCTTTCGTCTGCATCCTGCGCAGAGCCATTGCGGGGTAGGCCAGCTCAATCCACGATAGAAGCAAATGCTCGCAGGATGGTTGAGGCTCGTATCCATAGAAGTGAGGCCAGCCATAAGTTAGTGAAGTCAAATACGCGGGCCGCAGACGCTGCACCTCAAATCCCGACGCAACCTCATCACGATTCAATTGCTGCTGCTTTGCAAAGTGGCGGAAGTACACCCTGGTCGATTGTCGTGGGTCTTACGCTGCTCACTCTTCTGCCCGCACTTCTGCTCGCCATGACTCCGATGGTTCGCTTGCTTGTGGTCTTCCATTTCCTTAGGCAGGCGCTTGGCACTCAGACAGCGCCGAGCAACCAGATTCTGATGGGTTTGGCTTTGATGATGACGTGGTTCCTGATGTCGCCCGTTCTACTTGATGTGGAGGCCAAAGCGACGACTCCCTATCGGCAGGGTTCAATCTCTGGAGAGGAGGCGATCCAGCGCGGCATCGTGCCAGTAAAGACTTACATGCTGCGATATGCGCGCGAGAAAGACCTCGCTGTCTTTGCCGCTGCCGGAACCACTGTGCGGCCAAAGACGAGAGAGGAGCTTCCGATCCAGGTCGTCGTGCCTGCATATATGTTGAGCGAGTTGAAGGCAGGCTTCCAGATTGGCGCCATACTGTTTCTTCCATTTTTGCTGGTGGACCTCGTCGTTGCCAGTGTGACCACGTCGATCGGCATGTTGCAGCTTCCACCCGTCGTCATCTCGACCCCGGTCAAGATACTGCTCTTCGTCATGGTCGATGGTTGGAACCTGCTAGCAGACAAGCTGATGAAGAGCTTCTAGGAGACACACCATGGGATCCGATCAGGTAGTTGAGTTGATGCGCCACCTACTGGTGGAGGCCATGATTCTAAGCGCTCCATTGCTCGTTGCGGCTGCGCTAATCTCGCTTGGAGTTAGCCTTGTGCAAACTCTGACAAGCGTGCAGGAGCAAACGCTTACGGCAGTCCCACGCCTCGCCGTCGTATTTGCTGTGGCGATGGCCACGATGCCCTGGATGATTCATCGCCTGGTCGGTTATACGACGCGGCTCTTTGGTGACTTCCATCGGTTTCTCGGATGAAGGACTGGGAACAATTCCTATCGGCCGGCTTGCTGGTCATGATGCGGCTGAGCGGACTCTTCGTCTTTGCTCCTGTCTTTAACTCACCTGCGATTGCAGTGCGTATCAAGGCCGGTTTTGCGTTGGCGATGACCATTCTGATCGCGCCAGTGGTAGCCGCTGTACCCGGTTCGTCGGTCGAGCTTGGCGTAAAGAATATCGCCGGCGAGCTAGGTGTTGGGCTTGTCTTTGGACTCAGCCTGATGATGCTTACCGAAGCCTTGCTCATGGCGGGCACACTGCTGGGCATGAGTTTCAGCTTTTCTCTCGTGAACCTGCTGGATCCCAACACGATGGTGGAGACGCCGGTTCTGGGCCAGATGGTGGGCTGGGTTGGCGTTCTCATCATCATTGCAGCAGGTCTCGATCGTGTTCTGATTGCAGCCGTGGTCAGAAGCTTTTGCATGGTTCCGGTAGGCCATGCGGTGGTGCAGGCCTCGACTGGGATCGCGCTTGCGCACATGGCAGGCGGCATATTTCTTGCGGGGCTCCAGCTTGCTGCACCGGTCATGTCCGCAGCGTTGGCGGTTGAGATGACCGTTGCGATGGTCAGTCGTCTGGCGCCAATGTTGCCCGCGCAGGTCATCGGCGTGCCTCTCAAGACGATGGTGTCGTATGCGGTTCTTGCAGGCAGCCTTGCCGTTTGGCCTGTATGGATCGAGCGCCACTTCGTCGCACTGCTTGACTCTGCAGGCAAGTTGCTGGTGGCGCCATGAGCGAAAAGGGAACCGAAGCAGGCACGCCGCAACGCAAGCAGAAAGCACGCGAGAAGGGCGATAGTGTCCGCAGTCGTGAGTTACTTAGCGCCATGTCCATGCTCGCCGGCGTGGTCGCATTGGGCACTGTATCGACCGGGTTCGTGCATACCTGGCGAATCGTCTTCGAGCAGTGTCTCGGCTCTGCCGCAGTGCGCGACGGTGTTTCTGAGATGAACTGGGCCGTGGCCGCGCGGCGCATGCTGGCCCCGGCTTTGATACCCGTTGGAACTGTGATGGCTGCAAGCTTTGCGGCAGCGTTGATTGCGGGTGTTGCCCAGGGGGGCGGGCTCGCGATTCATCCGGGTGCACTTGGCATGAAGTTTACGCGGCTCAATCCTGTGACAAATCTCACCAATCTCTTTAGTCTGCGAAGCCTTACACGTGTTTTCAAATCACTTGTCCCCGCGGCTGCGATGCTCATCTTCGGTTGGAGTGCATTGAAGTCGCTCATGCTGCCGATGCCGGTTATGAGTCTCATCCGACTCCCGCATGCTTTTTCCGCAGCCTATGGGCTTGCTTTGGATGCAGCGTGGGTCACACTCGCGTGGAGTGGTCTGGACTACACCGTGGAGTGGCTGGCGTGGAACAAGCGCATGAAGATGACGAAGCAGCAACTGAAAGACGAGATGAAAGAGGCGATGGGCAATCCGCAGGTCAAGGGCCGGATTCGCCAGATACAGAATGCGATGCGTCGTCGCAAGGTGAAGGCCGACATCTCGCAAGCCAGTGTGATCATTACCAATCCAACGCACTACGCGGTTGCCCTGGAGTTCAGCTTCGAAACCATGCAGGCCCCCAAAGTGTTGGCCAAGGGTCGCGATCTTCATGCTGCAGAGATCCGGGAAGAAGCGCGCTGGGCGGGGATTCCCATGATTGAGAATCCGCCCCTGGCGCGGAGCCTCTACCGCTCTGTCGAGCCCGGACAATCCATTCCATTTGAGCTTTATGCAGCAGTTGCAGGTATTCTCGCGTTCCTCTATCGCCAAAAAGTAGAAGAGAAACTACGAGAAGATCGCCAACAAACGAGTCACAAATAACAGGAGACAAGACCAGTGAACGATGCAATTGGCTCCAGGGGAAATATGAACAAATGGAAGGCGCTCCTTCTGCCCACGATGGCGATCAGCATGGTCTTCGTGATGCTGATTCCTATCCCGGGCTTCGTGCTGGACATCCTGCTCGCGGCTTCGATCACGGCGTCGATCATCGTCTTTCTTACTGCGATCCAGGTGCGCAAGGCAGTTGACTTCTCGGTCTTCCCCACTCTCTTGCTTCTCCTGACTTTACTGCGGCTTAGTCTCAACATCGCCTCCAGCCGTCGCATTCTCCTGCATGGCCATGAAGGCACACACGCCGCGGGCGCAGTCATTGAGGCCTTCGGACAGTTCGTCGTGGGCGGCAATTATGTTGTCGGCTTTGTGCTGTTTCTTGCGCTTGTGGCGATTCAGTTTCTGGTCGTGGCGCATGGCGCCGTGCGGACGGCAGAGGTAACGGCCCGCTTTACGCTCGATGCGCTCCCAGGCAAGCAGATGGCGATCGACGCCGACATGAACGCGGGCCTGATCGATGAGCAGGGAGCCCGTAAACGGCGAGAGGCAATTGCTCGCGAGGCGGAGTTCTACGGCTCCATGGATGGTGCCGCCAAGTTCAACCAGCGAGATGCGATGGCGACGATTTTGATCACGGCGATCAACATCGTCGCGGGTATCGTTATCGGCACGTTGCAGCAGGGAGTCGACCTGCTTACTGCGGTCAAGACCTACACCATCCTCACCGTCGGGGATGGTCTGGTGACGCTGATCCCGAGCCTGCTGGTTTCAATCGCAGGCGGCATGATCCTGACTCGTGCGTCCAGCTCCGGCCAGCTTGATACCGAACT
>JAYVDT010000572.1:0-2703 GCA_043749265.1 Rhodanobacteraceae bacterium
TGTACGAAGTAAACACAACCTGCCCGGTAATCTTGCCGTCGCTCGCCTTCACGGGCAGCGTCCCCACGGTGGCCGTGTACTTCAGCGCCTTGCCCTCCATCTCAACCGACTGGGCGACGTGCGCATCAGGCGGCAGCGTCGGAGTCAGCGGCTTCGCAGCTTCCAGCTTCTCTTTCTCTTCTGTGGCTGGACGATCCAGGCGTTGGGCTTGGGCTTGAGTCAGGGCAGCAGGAATGGCAAGCAGGGTAAATGCAAGGAGCGTTCGGGAAAAATGCATGGCTTGAGAATACATGCGGCAAACACCGGTGCGAAATGAGTCTCGTTCTGCTTGCGCATCCAAGCCGCTTGCATCCACGTCAAATCGCGGTCGATTTTCATGCACAAATTGCCTACAGAATCTTTGACGCCGTCGTCCAATCTGTCATCTAATGACCAAGAACCAGAGGAGACGATGATGCGCATTGCGATGACAGGATTAGTGATGATGGCGCTTGCAGTTCCAGCGCTGGCAGCGAAGCATGACAAGGGTCTGGTCGTGCACCTGAAGACCAGCCAGGGCGAAGACGCAGGCACCGCAACTTTCCGCGAAATCAAGGGCGGCAAGGTCAACATCAAGCTCGCTGTCAAGAACCTGCCGGTTGGCGAGCACGCGGTCCATATCCATGAGAAAGCTCTCTGCGAGGCGCCCGACTTCAAGTCCGCCGGCGGCCACTTCAACCCGGACATGAAGCAGCACGGCACCATGAACCCCATGGGCCACCACAACGGCGACCTCCCGCAGAACCTTACCGTAGGCCCCGATCACACCGGCAGCGCCAGCTTCTCGGTCGATTATCTCTCGCTCGAAACCGGCTCCCCCAAGAGCATCCTGGCCAACGGCGGAACCTCCATCATGGTCCACGAAAAAGCCGACGACATGAAGACCGACCCCACCGGCGCGGCCGGCAACCGCATCGCCTGCGGTGTCATCGTCGACGCCTCCACCAAGCCAACGAACTAAAAGATCGGCTACAAATCCGGGTGCCCCAGGTCTTGCTCTTGAGACCTGGGATGAAGCCTGACCCAAACCCCGGGAACATTTCCAAACGTCCATGCGTATAGCCACGCATGGGCGTTTTTCACATGGCGGTCCCCTTCTCTGTCCCGCTGACGAGGCCGGTCCGCCGCGAACCCGCCTCTGCGCCCGGAATAACGGCAAAGCCCGCCTTGCCAAGTACACTACTCCTTACTCCGAAATTCGCAGAGGCAAGGTTGCAGCGCACCCCGGAACAGCAGGCCGAGCAGGACGCGCTCTCACTGCTCGTAAAGCAATGCATGGAAGGCGATCAGCGCGCCTGGCATGGTCTCGTCACCGGCCAGCATAAACGTGTCTACGCCATCTGCTATCGCTTTACCGGCGACGCTGCCGACGCTGAAGACATCACGCAGGACGTCTTCCTGAAGGTCTACCGCAATCTTTCCAGCTTCGACCAGACCAAGGGCAGCTTTCAGACCTGGATCATCACCCTCACCCGCAATTTGCTGGTCGACAACTACCGCCGCACCCGCCTCGACCGCGCCAGCGACTCCCTCGACGTCAGCGTGTCGGGCGACGACGACGGCCCCACCCTGGCCGAGCGCCTCGCCGACCCCCGCCCCAACCAGGAGCAGCATTTCGCCGGTCTCGAGCTGAAGGAGAAAATCCAGGTCGCATTGGCAAAGCTCTCCCCCGAACTTCGTGAGGCTGTCATCCTCCGTGATTTAGAGGACATGGATTACAAAGAGATCGCCATGGTCATGAAGATCCCCGAAGGAACGGTCAAAAGCCGCATCAGTCGCGGCCGAGGGGAACTGGCAAGGCTTTTACAACGTATAGAAACTCATGCAGTTTGAACGGATAGAGAGCGAGGTGGTTGAGATGGCCGAAACAATCAAAGTCGAAGGTTTCGAAAGCAGGGGAAACCCGCGCTGCATTGCCTGTGAAGCGATGCTGACGGACGTTCTCGATGACATCCTGACCCCGGCCGATAAGGCGTGGTTCGACCAGCACGTCGCCACCTGCTCGGAATGCTCGCAGATGTTGGCCGACGCCCAGCGCGGAGCCGCTTGGCTGGAACTCCTCAAAAGCCCCCGACCAGAACCTTCTGCTGCCCTTCTCGAGAGAATTTTTGCGCAGACCGCGGCAAACGACCTGCCCAACACCGCCGCCGAACCCGCATTCGCCGGTGCCTACGGACCATACGCTCCGGCCCGCACCAACCTCATCCCCTTCCGCCCGCGCATGCCCAGACTCGCAGCCTTCGCGCAGGGTTTCTTTGAGCCACGGCTCGCCATGACGGCTGCGATGGCCTTCTTTTCCATCGCGCTGACGCTCAACCTGACCGGAGTCAAACTGAACCAGTTGAGCGCCTCCGACCTGAAGCCTTCCAGCCTGAAGAAGAGCTACTACGAGGCTACCGCCCAGGCGGTCCGCTACTACGACAATCTTCGCGTCGTGCGGGTGCTGGAGTCGCGAGTAGACGACCTTCGCCAAAACAGCCAGCGCGACGAGCCCGTCCCAGCCCCGTTGCAGACGGCACCGGAAAAGCCCGTGCAAGAGCAGAAACAGCCGGACCACAAGCCCACAGACGGACCAGGTATGAGCCGTCGTGAACCCCTCGTTGCTCGGCCCCAGCTTCTCCTGACCGACGACCGGACTCGCCATAACCGAACAGTTGGGCCACA
>JAYVDT010000573.1:0-2688 GCA_043749265.1 Rhodanobacteraceae bacterium
TGCGCATCTGCCCCGCTTTGCCGTAACGGTAATGAGATGGTGCTTTGTGATCAAGACATTTCCTGTTCTGGTGAGGTAGCGGAATGCCTTCAAAATTGCTGGACGAGATCAAGCAGGCCAAGCCTTTTGTAAGTGTGCAGGAAGAGTTGTGGCTCAATCTTTCGCGGACGGCCAGCGCGGTGGGACACACGGTTGAACAGCATCTGCGTCCCTACGGGCTTTCGCCCACACAGTACAACGTGTTGCGAATTCTGCGTGGGGCGGGAGGCAATGGACTTTGCCAGGCTGATATCGGCGATCGGCTGGTGGCGCAGGTGCCAGATGTACCGCGCATTCTGGATCGGATGGAGAAGGCTGGCTGGGTCAAGCGAGAGCGCGGGACAGAAGATCGTCGCGTGGTGATGGCGTCGCTGACGGAGAGAGGAGCGTCCGTGGTTGAAGAGGTGGATGAGCCCCTGGTCCAGATGATGGCGGGCATGTTTAAAGGCATGACTGCGGAAGATATTGAGCGCCTGAACGATCTGCTGGTGGCTGCGCGGGCGTAAGTCCCGGCAGCCCCCCACCGGGACAGCAGTGAGGCCTATTCGGGGCTGGAGCCCGGCTGCTGCTGCATCTGCGGCTGCTGGGCGTTGGGCTGTGGCATGTGCGCGGCGTAGTTCTCCAGGATCAGCCCCTTCTCGTCGAACTCGAAGCGGGCCTTGCCCTCTTGCTTAGCTTCAATGAAGCTAAGCAAGGTGCCCGGGCAGAGGAGGAAGTTGATTCCCTGCGGCACCTGCTGGCGGGGATGAAGCGCCAGGGGGACCGTCACCACGGGATCGAAGTCCAGCGAGCCGGAAGCTCCACCGAGAATGGTCTCACCCGAGACCGGCTGCGCGTTGGAGCCGGCGCAGGAGTTCACGGCCAGAGGAGCCGAGACCAGATTCAGCTCAGGAGCCTTGAACGGATAACGGCAGGTCGGCGGCGCGCTAAGGCTGTCCGACGAATAGCTGCAGATGCCATGGCCCGGAACCGCGAACGGCAAGAGCGTAGCCTTCCAGGTCTGCACGGATTCCGCCTTCAGGTGATCCGTCGCAAGCGAGAGATGAATGTCAGCCGGGCCAGACTTTATCTTGTTGAAGATTTCAAGCGGAATCGGCACGTTCACGAGGCCAAATGGAGCGCCGGCGTTGAACTGGCCCGTGGCGGCGATGTAGGGCGAGACGTAATGGACGCCGGATGTCGTGTCTATGGTGACCGACGCACCGCGAATGATGTAGTTGGAATCCTTATCCACGCCGGCGACGGTAAAGGGAAGGGTGATCTCGGCCTGTTTGCGGAAGGTGATAAGCTCGCCGGGCTTGGGAGCCTTGGGCGCGTACTCGTCCGGGATCGAAGTGAGTTTGGGGTCTGCAGAGCCGGTGAGGACGGGGTACGCACTGCGAATCAAAGCAGTAGCCGGTGTAAGGAAGAGGAGGATAAAGATCAGCAGGGGCGTGGCCGCGAGCATGATGCGGGCGTTCGTGGTCTTGCGCGTCGCATATTGATACACCAGCGCGACCGCCGGCAACACAATAAAGATGCCGATGAGCACAGGTTGGAGCACCGGTGGCGGCATCCGCTGGAAGGCCAGAAAGCCAAATATCAGGCCCAGAATGACGATATAAATAACAGCTCCAAGCACGGAGACGAGCATGCGTGCGAAGGTGCTGGTCACGGCCGCGATTGCAATGAGGGGCACCACGATGATTACGGTCAGGAGAAGGAGATTTTGCAGCAGCGCAGGAAGGGCTGTGGTGGGATACAGCCCGGCATGCTTGAGCAACCACGCCTGCATGAGCAGGAAAGGCAGGTAGAGGAAGACGCCGAGATAAAGCAGCTTTGCAGCCATGAGCTTGGCCCAGTGGTACGGGCGCGAGGTCCAGAACTGGCGGTCGCCGACCAGTGGTTCGTCATGAATGAGACGTGAGATGACCACGAGCCAGGAGATGGGCATGAGGAACTTGAGAAAGACGGAGAGAACAGGCGCAGCGGCGGCGTAGGGGGAGTTCTGCCAACCGGAGGGCGCAGACCATGCAAAGGCCGCGAAGAGAGCGAGGACCACCAGGGTCTCAGGCCAGAGATGACGGACGTCTTTGCGAAAGATATGGAGAGGCTGAGGCAGTGCCATGGGCAATATTTCCTTGTCTGGTGCAGCTTTGCGGCGATGATCCACAGTTAAAGCTTCCGCTAACTAGGCGTTCCCCTCCGCGGGGGGAGGAGGCGTTCGGCCGGATTTAGCCAGAGCCAGGAAGATGCTGCGAAGCGTCATCGGCACGGAATGAATTTGAAGTGGCAGGGGGGTTGGAAAGACTTCGGCAATCTGCACGGCGATGTTCTCTGTGTCCGCATGGATATGGACGAAACGGCCGGCAGTCAGGGTGTTTTCAAGCAGCAGCCACGATTCGGGCGGAGTAACGGTACGGGTCAGGACGGCGGGGGTATCGCCGGGAAGCAGGGCCGGAACCGTCACGGTGATTTCGCGAAAGCGCGCCGTCAGGGACGACATCTCCTCTGCGAAGAGCAGTTTGCCCTGGTGCAGAAAGCCGATGTGGGTAGCGAAGGACTCGACCTCCGCCAGATCGTGCGAAGAGATAAGGATAGTGGGGCGAGCTTCACCGGAGGCTGCGAGGGCTTCATTAGCCGCCAGCGAACGCGGATTGACGCGGGACA
>JAYVDT010000574.1:0-2688 GCA_043749265.1 Rhodanobacteraceae bacterium
CAGCTTGTCGTGCAGCTGGGCCATCTTCCGCGTCATCGCCTGAATCTCGCTCTCGGCCCGCACGTTGACCTCAAAGTCCAGCTCCGAGCGCACGCGATCCTTCTTGTCCTGGCGATTCTGACTCATCATGATGACCGGTGCCTGGATTGCCGCAAGCATGGACAGGAACAGATTCAGCAGGATGAATGGATAAGGATCCCACGCCTTGCCGCGCAGCAACACGTTGATGAAGGTGTAGGTTGCCAGCACGCAGCCAAACATGATGATGAACGTCCACGATCCACCAAAGCTTGCGACCTTATCGGCGACCTTCTCTCCGCGCGTTTCTTCTTCTTCAATCACCTTGTTCGGGTTGCGCGCCGCGCGTAGCCGGATCAACTGCTGCGACGCATGAAACTGCCGCGCCAGCACCGTCATCATGTCGATCCCGGCCATGGGCTTCTTTTCAATGAGCGCCATGATGTCGTTGCGGTCCACCTCGAGGCAGGTGGAATCCTGGATCGCAACCGCATTCGTCTGGTGCGGTGCCTGGTCCAGCATCGAAGCAAAACCGAAGAACTCTCCATGCATCGGCTCATGCACGATCACTTGCTGCTGATCTTCGTCGATGGTGGAGACTTCGACCGCGCCACTGAGCAGGATGTAGGCACGTTCGCCGGGGTCACCGATTTTGTAGATCCGTTGCCGCGCCACAAAGGTGCGAAGTTCTACCTGGCCGGCCAGAACGCAAAGCTCATCCTCATCCAGGAGGGCAAATAGAGGAATGTTGCGGAGTTCGATTGATTTGCAGGGCATCGTGCAGACATTTTAGTGCGTTCGCATTACCAGTTGGGACGGTTGGAGAGGATTCGTTTCCCCCCGCCCTGGGCGACCACGTAAACCGGGCTCGGCAGGACCAGCGGCGGGCGGTCGCGGTCGTGCGGGTCCTCCCACAGAAAGATGCGCTGTGGGCCAGGCCACTTTGCTGCGATCGATTCACGTGTCTCGAAGATCTTTGGCGCGTCCGGAAAGAAACTTCCGTACCAGAGGTTGGAGCTGCGCCCCTCGACGAGGTGCAGGTCGTTCCGACGCAGATAGAACCCCAGCGTTGATCCGGACTCGTACTCGCCGTGGATGGCGAGCAGATCGCCGGGTTGCAATTGAGGACGAATCGTATCTGCGAGTTGCGCGCTGGTCAACGTCGGGGAGAAGATACGCAAGCCCCAATGCGCTGCAAAGAGGAAGAGGAAGGCGGCTCCGACGAGTGCAAGCACTCCTTTGTGCAGCTTGCCGCGTTGGCGCAGAAGCCAGTTCGCGAGCGGACCGATGAGGAGCGCCACGGAGGTCAAGACCAGCGGCGTGCGGAACAACCCCAGGGCACGCGCATTCAAATCCAGAAAATGTCCAAACGAGAGCGCATAGTCGCCGGGATTCGCTTGCAACAGTGTTGCGAGGTCGGTCGTCGGGGCCGGTGCCCTGGTCTTCAGCAAAAAGATCAGCGTCACACCAGACAGCAGAATCCCGACTACCAGGAGCAAGCCGGAGATGCGTTGCACGATGAACTCTGCTTTCGCATTGGGCTGTGCCCCTTCGCGGGACCCACGTGCGAGCAGGCGGGCAATCAGTAGGCTCATGGGCGGCAGGGAAGGGAGCACGTAGTATTCCTGCCGCGTGGAGAGCGAGAAGAACAGCAGCGGCAGCGCCGCCCAAAGCAGCAGCAGCAGGTTGGTGCGCCCGGCCTCAGTCAATGTCCTCAGGCGCTTCCACGGAGGGAGCGCGCGCAGGATGGCGGGTGTCAAAAACGCGGCCCACGGCATGAGCCAGATCAGGATGAGTCCGTAGAAGAGCCAGAGCGGCGCGGTGTCGTAGTCATGCGGGACGCGCACGTTCAGGTAGCGATAGACCTGCTCGTTCAGGAAGTAGAACCAGGTCCAACCGTGGACGTTGCCGTCGGTCGGGAGCGGCACCTGCCAGTGTCCGTCGATGCGGGACAGGTCGCCCGGGCTGCCGTGCGCCGGATTCGCACGCGCGGCCAGGACATGCCACGGCGCCGCGATGAGCAGGAATACGCCCAGCGCGGCCAGCGGATGCATGTGGCCGATGCGTACGAGAGTGCCGCGAAAGCCCCGCGTCAGCAGCAGGTAGACCAGCACGATTCCGACTGGAAAGACGATTCCAATCAAGCCCTTGGTAAGGATGTTCAGCGCCAACGCCGCGCCGAACGTGCAGCATAGCAACAGGGAGGGATTCCCCTGAGTCTCTGTCTTCCAGAACACGTAGACCGCGGCAACTAGCAGCACACAGACCAGCACATCGGGAATGTTGATGCGGGAGAAGATGAAGATGCCAAAGCTGGAGAGGGTAATGAGCCCGGCATAGAGGCCGGCGCGGGCACTGGTGAAGGCGCGCCGCCCAAAGACCTCCAGCAGCAGCGCCAGGGCCAGAACGCTCAAGGCCAGGGGTAGCCTCGACGCGGCGGTTGACGGACCGAGAATCCGCATCGATCCGGCCTGCAGCCAGTAGAAGAGCGGAGCTTTTTCCAGATAGCGGATACCGTTGGCGTAAAGGGTTACGAAGTCGTGGCGCAGGAGCATCTCGCGTGCGACTTCGGCGTGGACGGAGTCTGCATCATCCAGCAAGGGCGGCGTAAAGAGCGTAAAGCTGCCATAAAACAGAGCCCATAAAACGAGCAGCACCAGCCAGTTTTTG
>JAYVDT010000575.1:0-2686 GCA_043749265.1 Rhodanobacteraceae bacterium
GCCTTCGTGGTCCACGGCTCCGGCATGGACGAGTTCTCCATCTCAGGCCCCACAATTGTGGGCGAAGTGCTGGGCGAAGAGGCCCAGTTTGGCACCATCCTGCCAGAGGCGTTCGGGCTGCCCATTGCCCCCGTCGAGCACCTGGCCGGCGGTGATGCCGAAACCAACGCCGCCATCCTGCACAGCATCTTTGCCGGCGAAAAAGGTGGCCGCCGCGACGTCGTCGTCATGAACGCGGCTGCCGTTCTCATTACAGCCGGGCTGGCGGAAGACTTCCTCGACGGCGCCCGGCTCGCCCAGGTCACCATCGACTCCGGCAAGGTCACGCGCCTGGTCGCCGACCTAACCGAATCGCGCCCTGAAGCGTCTTAAATTTGTGGACTGGCCAACGCAAAAACCAGCCATATAGACTAGCTGCGCCAGTCCCAGGAGGAACCAATGGCCCGTGTAACCGGAATCGGCGGTGTCTTTCTGCGCGCCCGCGACCCCAAAGCTCTCGCCAAATGGTATGCCCGTCATCTCGGCATCGCCGTTAACCCCTACAACGCGGCTACCCTCTCCTGGTGGGATGAAATTCCCACGGGTACCGGTATGACTGCGTGGTCTACCTTCCCCAGCAATACTACCTACTTTGGCCCCGGCGCTCAGCCCGTGATGATTAATTATCGCGTAGACGATCTGGACGGCCTACTCAAAAAGCTGGCCACCGCGGGAGTCGAGATCGACCCCAAGCGCGAAAACTTCGCCTATGGCCGCTTCGCCTGGATCGTCGATCCGGAAGGCAATCGGCTGGAGCTCTGGCAGCCCCTCGTCACCACCGTGAAGCAGGTGGCGGAGTTTTCGGGATAGGTCGGCGTAATTTACCAGACGCGTCCGATAACATAGCTGTACATCATGCAATCGCACCCACCAGGACGCATTGAAGTCATTGTCGGCCCCATGTTTTCGGGCAAAAGTGAAGAGCTGATCCGCCGCCTCAAGCGTGCGCGCATCGCTCGACAGCGCGTCGCCTGCTTTAAGCCGGATATCGACCTCCGCTACCACCGCACGTCCATCGCGTCGCACTCGTCGCACACGCATGAAGCCTGCACCGTCGCCAACGTCGAGCGCCTGAAGGAAGCCCTCCACGCGCAGCTCAACGAGGTCGAAGTCATCGGTATCGACGAGGCCCAGTTCTTCGACGAGACACTCATCCCCTTCGCCATGGAACTGGTTCACCTTGGCAAGCGCGTCCTCATCGCCGGGCTGGACACCACCTTCACCGCCGAACCCTTCGGCCCCATCCCCAACCTGATGGCAATCGCGGACGAGGTCACCAAACTCTCCGCCGTCTGCATGGTCTGTGGCGCGCCCGCCATTCATACGCAACGCCTCGGCCAATCGCAGGAGCTGGTCGTTGTCGGCGCGGCCGGAATGTACGAGGCCCGCTGCCGCGCCTGCTTCCGGCCCTACCTGGACGAGCACCACTCCGAGCAACTCGAACTCCCCGCCGTCGCCAATACCTAAAAACGACCGCTGTTGCCTCAGTGCTTGTCCACCATGTCCTTCACATCCTTCCGCAGTGCCAGCGAGCTGGCCACGCGCGCATAGTACATATGCCCGCCCGGATACTCATGCACGCTCACGCGCGATGCATCGCCCATGATCGGAATCTGGCTTACCGTCAGAACCGAGCCCATGAAGGGGCACGATAGATCCGCCCAGCCATGCGCGATTACCACCCGCAGCTTCGGATCGGTTGCCACCGCAACGCGCAAGTCTGTAGCCGAAGCAGAACCCGAGAACGCGCCGTTGCCGCCGCCGCGCTCCCACATCCGGTTCACCTCGTTCGACAGCGCGTTGTAGCGCGCGTCCGTCTTCCAGCCAACCGTGCGGGTGACGAAATCGACCATCGCGGTCGTGGTTGGGGCAATGATGCTCAGAAGGATCGGATCGTTGGTCTCCTGCGTCGGGTTGTAGGGAAATGGATCGTACGAGGTCACGTTGGGGTCATACCGCGACCCCAGCTTACCGGTCTCGCGGAACTCTTCCCGCAGGAAAGCCTGCGTCTCCAGCCGTCCGCCGGACTGCCGCACAAACGTCGGGTCAAGCCCCGTCAACTCCGTCACCTTCTTCACAATCCTGGGCGTGGCCTGCGGATCGGAGTTGCCCTTCAGCAAGTCCATCGCATACTCGCCGCGCGTGTAGTCGATGACGGCCTGCATGTTCGCATCCGTAAGTTTGCCCTGCCGTTCATAACTTGCCGCGACGATCGAAGGCAGCGTCAACATCCACGGAATCGGCGACAGATCCGGCGATCCGGCCACTGGCGAAAGCGCCGGTGAAACCAACACCAGCCCGTTCATCGCCACGCCAATCTGCGACTGCAGATACGCTGTCAAACGCGGTCCGCGATACCCGCCATAGCTCTCGCCCACAATGTACTTGCGCGACTGCAAGCGGCCATTCTTCACCAGGTAGTCATAGATAATCCGCGACAAATAAGCGATGTCCTGATCCGGCCCATAGAAGTACTTCTTCGAGTCCGCCTCATTCACCAGCGACTGCGAAAATCCTGTCCCAATCGGGTCAATAAAGACCAGGTCCGTAAAGTCCAGCCACGTCCCGGGGTTATCCATCAGCGTCGCAGGGTCCGACGGGCTTTGCCCTTCCGCGCCAAAGTTCACGCGCTTTGGTCCAATCGCGC
>JAYVDT010000576.1:0-2679 GCA_043749265.1 Rhodanobacteraceae bacterium
TTGGGCGTGGGCGTGCCAGTTCCCTTTGGCGATATGAGTCCGAACCTGACGACGGGGACTTCCAGCTATAACGGGGTTTCGGCAAATTTGCGGAAGCGGTTCTCTGCAAACTATGAGTTTCTGGTTTCGTATACGTTCTCACATGCGATCGATGATTCGACGGACGTGGTTTCGTCGTCGGACGCGCCTCAGAGCAACTTCAATCCGCGGGCTGAGCGTTCAGTTTCGACGTTCGATCAGCGGCATCGCCTGGTGATGTCCGGCGTATACAACTCCGGGCATATGGGCGGCAGGGGCTTCTTGCCGGGAGTCTTGTCTGGCGTTACGGTAGCGCCGATTCTGGAGATCAGCTCGGGACGGCCGTTCAACGTGCTGACGGGTGCGGATACAAATTTCGACTTCGACCCGATTACAGATCGTCCGAATGCGGTGGCGGTGGGTTCGGCCCCGACAAGTTGCGGGACCGCGCCGGTGCTGAGCAAATACTCACCGACGGGAGCTTTCAATGTGCCCTGTTATCGGGATGCTTTGGCGACGTCGGGACCAGCGTCGAGCTTCTTTGCGGGGTCGCTGGGGCGCAATACAGGGATTCGTCCGTACAACGTGTTTACGGATCTTCGGATTGCGAAGGCGTTCAGCTTCGGCCACGACCTGGCGTTGCAGGTGACGGCGGATGCGTTCAATTTGATCAATAAGAACAACACGCTGGACGTGAATCTGCTTTACACGGATGCTGGGCGGGAGACGGCTTCGGGCGATCCGCGGCAGTTTCAGTTCGGCGCTCGGTTGAGCTTTTAGGTTTACGAGAGCGACGGGGAGGGCGCCGAAACGCAGGTCCTTCCACTGTGCTCCGGATGGCCGCTTCCTGGGTGGGTATCCAACTCACCCCACCCCAGCGTGCAGAGAGCGCTCGCCAGGCCCCTTGATTGCGATGGGCCGCGATGAATGGACGCGCAGGAGTTTGTTTGACACGGGGCAGGCGCAGTGGGCGTCAGGGAGAGTTCTTGTGGGGACCTGGGGTGTCCAGATGGCCTGAATAGCATCCTACGGAAGGTCAGGGGATATTCGGGTTAATGCATTTGATGGAGATTATCGCGCGGCACGGTTACGCGATCGTAGCCATCATCCTCTTCCTTGCGGCGGCGGGTCTTCCTTTGCCGGCATCAATTGTGCTGCTGATGGCGGGAGCAGCGTCGCATGGCAAGTTGAGTCTGACGATCGTGTTTCCGGTGGCGTGGGCCTCCGCGGTGTTTGGGGATATTCTGCTTTATTTTGGCGGGCGGTATACGGGTTGGTGGCTGCTGTCCGGATTGTGCCGGTTCACGATGAATCCTGAGGCTTGCATCTTTACGTCTTCGGCATATTTTTTTCGGCGGGGGGCGAGGACGCTGCTGTTTGCGAAGTGGGTTCCGGGGCTGGCGTCGATGGCGGCTCCGCTGGCCGGCAGCTTGAATATGCGGTTTTTTCGTTTCATCCGGCTGGATGCGGCGGGCGTGGCGATGTATGTGGCCTGGTGGTTGACGATCGGGTACCTGTTCTCAAGATTCATCCACGAGATCATCGGGTGGGTGAACCAGCTTGGGCATGCCTTCTTGTTCGTGATCCTGTTTCTGGGCGTAAGCTATGCGATTGTGATCGTGGTCTTTACGGTCAAGGCGCGGAAGTACAACAAGATCGAGAAGATCTCTGCGGAAGACTTGCGCCGGCGGCTGGAGCTGAAAGATCCCAGCAAGCTTTTTGTGATCGCGGATGTGCGGAGCCACAATTACTATGACCCGGGGATGCAGCGGATCAAGAACTCGATTCGGCTGGAACCGACGCGGTTGAAGGAAGAACTGGAGGCGCTGCGGGAGTTTATGGCGCCGGAATGCGAGATTTATCTGTATTGCTCGTGTATTCGGGATACGACGAGCAAGCGCGTGGCGCACATGCTGAAGCAGGAAAACTGTGAGACGCGGGTGATTGAGGGTGGTTTGAAGGCGTGGGTCAGGGCGGGTGGCGAGCTGGAGAGCGTGCCGGCTTCAGATATTCAGCATTTGCCCCAGTTTGACTAGGGCAGGAAGGCTTTATGCCGATTTTTGTCCTACAAGACCCGCCGTGATCGGTTTGGGAATCAGGGCGGGCTAAAGGATTTGCCGTCTTTGATTTTTCCGGCTTATCCCATCTTTTCCCGTCTTTATCCCGTTCTTCTCCCTGGTTCGCTTTTGATTTGGAGACGTGGCGCGGCTGTATCGGTTTCAATGCTTCTTGATGGGTGTCAAGCCTCTTGCTTTTGTTCCGGGATGCCGGTGAGGCGCATGGTGGGGAAGGCGGCGGGGTGGTTTTGCTGGATCCAGGCGGTCATCTCTTCGCGGACGAGGCAACGGAGGTCGAAGCTTTCGCTGGCGTTGCGGCTGCTGGTGAGGCAGCGGAGTTCCATGCTGCGTTCGGTGAGGTTAGTGACCTGCAGGCCGCAGACTCGGCCATCCCAGAGGGGTGAAGGGTGAACGACAAGGTTTAGCTGGGCTCGGAGTTCTGCGACGGGGATGCTGTAGTCGAGGTAGAGAAACGCCGTGCCGAGGATTTCGGCTGAGTCTCGAGTCCAGTTCTGGAATGAGTTCTCGATGAAGTAGGTGAGGGGGACGATGAGGCGGCGTTGATCCCAGACGCGGATGACGACATAGGCACTGGTGATCTCTT
>JAYVDT010000577.1:0-2672 GCA_043749265.1 Rhodanobacteraceae bacterium
GGCGATGGCACGCGTGTAGGCCTCGATAGCTTCATTCAATCGCTGCCTCTCGTCGAGCACGTTGCCAAGGTCAAAGAAAGCCAGCGCGTATTCGGGGTCAGCACAGGTGGCGCGGCGGTACATGTCTTCTGCCCGGACGAAGTCGCGCTGGTTGTAGAAGATGGTTCCGAGATTGATGCAGGCAGGCGCGTGGTCCTGACGGATCGTGAGGATGGTCTCGTAGATGAGTATCGCCTCATCCAGCGTTGCCGGATTCTCTTCCAGTTGGACGGCGCGTGTGAACATTTGCTGGACCTGCGCGGTCTCCTGCGCGCCACCCACGGGTGGGATGACTCTGCCGAATCCCTGGCCGACGACCTGCAACTGGCCGCCGCGATTCATGGCGGCGACATTTGTGGCGAAGTCGAAGGTCAGTTGCTGGGTGACTGCGTCGACCAAGGCGCCACCGTGGCGAAACGCGAGGCGGGTTCCACGGCGCACGGCGCTTGTTTCAACCAGTGCATTGCGCATGCCGGCAACCTTCTGCATGGCATCGACCTGGACGCGGATGCTGCGGGCAGTCATGCGTTTGGAGCGCATCTCGCGCAGGGCGCGCAGCCTCGCCAGATGCTCAAAGGAATACTGCTCGCCATCTCCAATGGTGGGGAATAGTCCTTCCCGCTCCCAGGCCACGAGTTGCCGGGTCCGCAGGTGAAGGATACGAAGGACGTCTTGACGGGTGTATCGGGTCACGATGGGTGTCTCGGTCTGCTCGTCGGTCACTCTCTTCGCAGTATCCGACGGCGAGCCGGCCCAATCAAGCCTATTTCGCATCCGTCCAGCAAAAACAGGTGGATATCGTGTACCAAACGTGGTTCCCCTGAGTTTGTGCCTGCTGGTTGGAAATTGAAATGATTTTGGGTATCTGCAGTGTTCCGTAAAATCGTTTCTTGTGAAGGCTTGAAGGCTAGCGCAGAATTCAGCCGAGTTACTTATATCCGTAAGCCAATGGGGCCAAGACTGCATGTTTCAATAGCGATTCCAGCAATGCCAGTCCGTTAGCGACGACTGGTTTCGCTCTGAAGGGTTCTGCCCGTGGTTGTCGACAGCCGGTTTCCCATGAAAATGTCCACTTGTTCTTCGCAGGCATGACCGAGCAAAGCTTGGCTGCGACTTCCCTGCTAATCCCGGTAAGAACGAATGTGCTCATGGACTCGAACGGGCGCGCGGTTCTGTCAGCGGCTGGCGGATTCCAGAACGATCGGTTCTCGGCTCCGCGGGCGGTCGCGATCGACTCCGCTCGCAACTTGTGAGTGGTCAACAGCGGCGGGTAGAGCAACGCAACCCCCGGCAGCATTACAGAACTGTTGGGCCTCGCGGGGCGGGCAAGTCGCCCACAGTTGCGCAATAGACCGGAGTCACTCATCTTTCAGGAGCTAAGCCGTAAGTATTCAAAACACCTCCAATGATGAGGTGCCTGATGAATCTCACAGGGCATCTTTTGTTGTGCTGAAACTGATGGTCTTGCTCCCTAGGGTTTGTCGCTGGAGCCCTTTTCCGACTGACCCTGGTGGATGTCATTCGAAAGCAGAATCGCCTCTGCGATGTCGCGCATGGATTTGCGCCGGTGGCGGCTTTCCTTCTGCATCATCCGGTAGGCATCGTCTTCGCTGAGGCCAAGATCGCGTTGCAAAATGCCCTTGGCGCGATCGACCGTTTTGCGGGTCTCCAGCCGGTTAACGAGTTCGTAATTTTCTGTCTCGAGGCGCGCGCGCTCCACCTCCGCACCGACCAGATAGCCGATTGTCGAGAGAAGGCGAATCTGTAAATCGGTGTGGACATACGTATTTCTATGCTGCAGATTGATGACGCCGACGACCCGGCTGGAACAGAGAATGGGCGTTGAAAGAATAGCTTCAAAACGATCTTCCGGCAGGTTAGCGAAGACGCTGAAGCGGGGATCATCCGAGGCATGGGCGGAGATGGCGACGGGCTCGCGATGTTGCGCGACCCATCCAGCGAGGCCCTCACCCACGGCCAGGCCAAGACGGTCCAGCATGTCGGCGTGGGGGTTTTTGGAGGCGCGCAGGATGAGTTTCTCTTCTTCGCGGGTGTAGATGAAGCAGGAGTCGCAGGGAATGATCGCCGAGACGAAGGCGACGATGCGCTCAAGGACGAGATGCAGCGGGTCTGCGAGCGCGATGCGGCTGCTGATTTCATGCAGGATATCGAACGGCGCGAGACCCTCACGAAATCCTGCCATGGAGGTGGTGGGGGCGGGTGTACGCAGGACTCCAGGCTGCGGCGTTGTGGCCGTCGTGGCTATGACGGAAGCCTGGGCTGTGGACTGTGCGGCGACATCCGGCTCGGCTGCGTAGGCGGAGTGAATTTGCACGGCGGCACGCTTTTCCGCCAGCACCTTGCCGGCATACTGCGCGGCCTCGTTGACGATGAAGCCCATCTTGGGCCGCGATGGCTCAAAGTCTGGCGTGATGCGGTAGTTCTGGAGTTCCTCCGTGGTGGTAGGGCCGATGGAGATGACGGCGAGCGACGCCAGGCCGATGCGGAGATCATCCGCCATATCCATCTCTTCTGCAATGCGAAAGAGGTGGATGACCTGAACCGCGGTCATGAAGAGAACGACGTCCACATTGCCGTAGATGATCGCAAGCACGCTCTCGCGCAGCGGACCG
>JAYVDT010000578.1:0-2672 GCA_043749265.1 Rhodanobacteraceae bacterium
TTCGACCTTAGATCGGAAGGATTGATTGTTTATGGCGCTTCGGGGTGGATGAGTGTTCAAATCTTGACGTTAGGACGGCCGGTAATCCCGCTACCTCCATCTGCGCGAACAGCTATCATTGCGATTCCGCACGAGGCACAGTTATAGGCCACTGCCATGGATACCTACTACGCTTACTTCGGTACGTGGACGTTTGATGTTGGCAAGCAGACCGTCACGCACCTCAGGACGGCCTCGTTGTTTCCTTATGAGACCGGAACCGATGCAGTACGAGAGGCCAAATTCGACGGCCGATATCTAAGCCTGATCGTCCACGAATCCGAAGACGGAGACACACGGACCCGGATCCTGGTGTGGGAGCGGTTGCCGGTCGCTGGGTCCATCATTGGAAAGCCTTAGCCTGACGAGCGATTAGATCGTCCCTGTGCGAACGTTGTGGTATTGCGCAAACGATCGTTTGCGCAAGTAGTCCTCGACAAAACAGTCGCCACACCACACTCCGCGAAGTCGGGCGCATCGAACGCTCCCTTTCATATTGGAATGGATGAAAAACCCGAAGCTGCGCAGACGCGTGCAGGTCGGTTCAACAAAGGCGAAGCCAGAAACGCTCTCGCCCGCACTGTATTCTTCAATAGCCAAGAGGAAATGCGCGACCGTAGCTTCGAAAACCAGCGCTACCGTGCCAGCGGACTGCCGCAGGACCCACGGACAATGAGTTCGACCGGCAGCATGATGCGCCGGGACTGGTGCGAGGCGACCAGATCAGAACGGCCGAGTTGTGCAAAGAGCAGGTCTGCAGCTATGCGGCCCATGGCTTCAACCGGCTGCCGTACTGTGGTGATGCCCGGCCGCAGAAGATCCGCAGTTTCAAAATCATCGAATCCGACGAGTGCAATTCTGTCGGGTGGATATATGCCATGTTCCTGCAAGCAATGGAGTACGTGCCGAGTGATCAGATTGTTTGCGCAGAACAGGGCAGTGGGTGGAGTTTTGCTCCGTAATAAGCCGCTAACCGCCTGCCGCGCGCTATCGATAGTTTCCGTCAGATGCAGGATCGTGGGTTGGAGCCGCGCATCCTGCATCGCAGAACAGAAGCCTCGCTCTCTCATTTGCATGGTGTAGAGCACTGAGGAAAGGCCGAGGAAAGCGATGTTGTTATGACCGAGCTGGACGAGGTGATTTGTACCCAGGCGCGAACCTTCGGAGTTCTCAACCAGAACGCAATCGTAGCGGTCGCCTTCAATCGGCCGGTCGAGCGCGACTATGGGCAGATGATGGAACGCACGCTGCATAAGAAGCGACGGCAGGGAGGCAGGGGCTGTAGCGGGGATGACAAGGAGTCCTTCGATGGCGCGGCGCATCATCCGGCTGGTTTCATCGAGCTCGTCATGTGGGCTTTCATTCGAAGTGGAGAGAACGACGGAGTAGGCGTGCTGCTTGGCTACGGTGCTGATGGTGTGCGCACATGCGGCGAAAAATGGATCGAACAGGTTTGGCACCAGGACGCCGATCTGACGGGAGCGGCGATCGCGAAGAGACCGGGCGACTTCATTGGGTTGATAGTCAAGGTGGTCGATGACAGCGAGAACCCTTTGCCGCACTTCATCGGACACGCTGGTATGCGCTTTTAGAACGCGAGAAACGGTCATGGTGCTCACACCGGCCACCTTGGCAACATCACTCATTCGCTTGGGTTTATGCATGCTGAAGCAACAACCTCCTGGACCGGTAAGCATTACCAGCACGAGTGCTTAATGTGAAACTTTTGACCCACCTCTGTTATGTACGAGCGGGAACAGACGTTGCTTACCGTGAAAGGACAAGTTGGTCTGCCCCGTTGCTCATGCTGAATGACGCAAGCGCTACATCGATATAATTCGGTCTTGATTTTTTTGATCATACCGAATGTGAAGCATTGATGCGTTTCCTCCACCCCGTCCGCTCCTGGTTAATCTGATTTTCGCCCGCGCCCTGCTCGATTTGCTGTCTCGGCTGATTGGTGAGCCCAGCACAATGAGATCTTTCGATATCTCGTCGTCGTAGGGGTTGTGGGAAGTGGTAATCGTACTTTGCTTCCCACTTGTCAATACCCTGTTTCGAGTTCGTGCTGCAAAATCTCGGTATGGTGTCGCTGTGCATCCGCCAGTGTTCTGCCAGCACTCGCACCTCCTTCAGCGAGTAGAAGATGTCACCGTTGAGGAACTCATCGTGTACCTTGCAGTTGAAGTTGTCACAGTAGCCGTTCTACTGCGGACTGCCAGGTTCGATGTACACCGTCTTTGATCTTGTGCCTCCTATGCATTTGTGCAGGTCTTTGGCTACAAACTCCGGATTATTGTTGGAACGGATATGCCTAGGAGTTCTCAAATCGTCGCAGCTACGATGTGCTGCTCTGCATAACCGAGGCACAGCGACCGGCTGACAAAACTGGATTCGTGTCACTGTCTGCAACGCCCAGCAACGTGCGTCACAGCAAAGCCTTTGGCCCGCCAGTTGGCAGCTTATGTTCGTTCGCTTTAGCATTGGAAGGTACGCTTAAACACGCTTTTCATCGTTAGCAACGGTGGCGTATTTCTGGTGGCCGAACCACACAGACCACATAGCAACCCCTCAAAGGAGAACCATGATCACCATCAGAGAAACGTTCCCGGCGTACAGTGTCCAGGCCGTCG
>JAYVDT010000579.1:0-2671 GCA_043749265.1 Rhodanobacteraceae bacterium
AGGATCCCGCAACAAGAACGCCGGGTGGTACGTTATCACCGCCTTGGCCCCGCGCACATCATGCCACTGCCCGCGCAGGCTCGCAAGCGACTGCTTCACTCCCAGCAGGTACATTGCCGCCGTAGCGCCCAGCGCCACAACATATTCAGGCTGCACCACATCCATCTGCCGCACCAGAAACTGTGAACAGGTCGATGCCTCCACAAACTCCGGAGCGCGATTAGCCGGCGGCCGGCACTTCACAATATTCGCGATGTAAACCTGGTCACGCCGCAGCCCCATCGCCTGGATCATGTTCGTCAGCAACTGCCCTGACTTACCCACAAAGGGCAGTCCCTGCTCATCTTCATCTGCCCCCGGGCCTTCCCCCACAAACATCAACCGAGCCTTGGGATCGCCGTCGCCAAACACAATCGAGTGCCGGCCCGCATACGCCAGCGGACACCGCGTGCAATCGCCAATATCCTTGCGAATCGCCTCAAGCGCAGCACCACGCCCCTCCGAAGCCACACGAACCAACGGCAGAGGCGCAAGATCATTGAACGAAATTAATTTCGGAATATCGAACTCCATCGCCGCCGCGGGAACCGGCATCGGCTCAGGCGCATGCTCAACCTGAATTTGTGAAGAGCTGAGAGCAGGAGAGATGAAAACATGAGAGCTGAAAACAGAAGCGACCACAGAAGTTGCAGCAACCGCCGGCTCTACCACCTCAACCTCAGCCGCAACCGCAGTTTCATCTACCGTCTCAACAAGCCCCATCGGCTCGCCGTTCCGATAAAAATCGTACACACCCATATCCCGAAAGTATTCGAGATACGCACGCAACTGAGCATGAACCTGGTTCGCAACCGCCATAGTCACAGCTTACTAGAACCATCGCACAGGCGAATATCGACGAACGCCCAATAGCAGTGCATCGAGGCGCCACACATCAGCGTCCGTCTCGCAACTAATTTGCGTCGTGAATTTCCAGCGGATGCTCTGCCGTCGGCTCCACCAGCCGCTTCGGCAGCACAAAACCTACGAAGCCTGCCTTGATCTCATCCTGCGCCACCCGGCAGGCCTTGATCGACTTCGAGTTAGACAACGGAGGAGCGCCAGACTGAAGCTGACGCGCACGACGAGCAGCGACCTTGACCAAGCTGTACTTGTTCATCAACAGATTGCCTGCATCCATGGAATACACCCTCGGTTAGATTGTTTATTTCCTCAACACTATCGCACCGCGTAATTTTCCACAATGCAAATCAAGACCCAGTGGGGGCACAGAGGTACAACTTCAGGCTCCGATCGCCTGCCGGTCGAAGCTCCCCAAAGCCGTCATCAAGCGTGCAGAACTCGCATTCGTGCGACAGCTTTCAGCCAGCCCAGTCACCCCATCGCCAACGCCACGCTCCGTCAGTACGATAGCCCGCAACTCTGCCACCGCCACGTCCAGCACGTCGTTCACAATCGCATACCGGTAATCCCCAATGCGGTCGAGTTCCTTCTGCGCCTCTTGCAGCCGCCGCTCAATCACCGCCTCAGAAGTCATATGCTCAGCTTCGCTACGTTGCCGCAGACGCATCTGCAGCACCTGCGGACTCGGCGGCATGATAAAGATCGATACAGCCCCAGGCTCCTTACCCAAAATCTGCAAAGCACCCTGCACGTCAATGTCGAGCAACAGGTCTTTACCCGCCACCCGTGCATGCTCCAACGCACTCCGAGCCGTGCCATAGTAGTTGCCAAAGACCTCGGCCCACTCCAGAAACTCATCGGCTGCCATCATGTGCTCGAACTGTTCACGCGTCGTAAAGTGATACTCGCGCCCGTCTTCCTCGCTCCCTCGCGGCAACCGCGTCGTATACGAGATCGAAAACTCCAGCCCTTCGACCAGCGTGCGCAACTGGCTCACCAGCGTGGACTTGCCGGACCCCGAGGGCGCCGAAATAATAAAGAGAATGCCTGCCATAGTGTCTCGCCAGTGTACCCGTTACTCCAGGTTCTGAACCTGCTCCCGCGCTCGCTCCAACTCTACCTTTACCGCCAACCCAATCTGCGTAAGCCGCAGGCCACCATCCCCGGCATTCACGCCCGTCTTTGAAAGCATCGTGTTCGCCTCGCGATTCAACTCCTGCAACAGAAAATCGAGCTGGCGTCCCACCTCGCCGCCGCCATCCAGAATCTCGACGAAGCGCTCGATATGCGTCCGCAGCCTGACCAGTTCCTCTTCCACATCGCTGCGAGCCGCAAGCAGCGCAGCCTCAGTCAACAGGCGGTCCTGGCTCACATCCGTCCCGCTCAGCAGCTCCTTGATCCTCGTCGAAAGCTTCGCCAACTCCGCCGCCGCAACGCCAACTCGCAGCGTACGAGCTTCATCGGCAAGTGCCGCAACCCGCGTCATTGCTGCACGAAGCTCCACCACCAGGGATGCCCCTTCAAGCTGCCGCGCAACCTGGAAGCGTTCCACCAGCACCTTCGTCGCGGCCAGCACCGCCTCTTCCATCTCCGGCACATCCAGCGAAACCAAAGTAGTTGAAACCACACCCGGCATCTTTAGCAGTCCATTCAAATCCGGATCCTGCGCTACACCCAGCTTCTCCGCAGCGCGACGAAAGGCCTCCACATACGCCTCAAGCAACTTGTGATCCACCTCCACTACAGACGTCGCAGAGGCCTTCTCCAG
>JAYVDT010000580.1:0-2667 GCA_043749265.1 Rhodanobacteraceae bacterium
GAAATTGCAGGCACCCACAATCTAACCAGGTATCGACCTTGCGGCACGTCAGGAAGAGAGCTAAATCCGTCATATCAGTTGCACCCCGCACTTATCGCACCGCAAGCGGTTGAAAGCAGCGTGATACCCTCTCCATGCGCGTTCACCCAAGCTCAAATTTATAAACGAAGCGACATCCAGGACCGCTTCGGGGGGCAGCGCCAAGGTGGCATCAGTACTCCAGCTAAGAGCCCAGTCATCCTGATTTTCACCTCCTCCCAAGGTGAGCAATACGGTTATAGTGTCGGCTGGAACTCCGGAATCTTTTACTACACAGGAGAAGGCCAAGTCGGAGACATGGAATTCAAGGGCGGCAACAAGGCCATCCGTGATGATTCATCTGACGGCAAGGACATACATCTGTTCGGTATACCCAGAAGTCTTTCGTTGAATATGTCGGCCAGTTTGTATGCATTGGATCGCATCCTAGGCGGGGCCCAGACGTCCACGGCAACGACCGCAGCGCGATAGTCTTCGAGTTCGTTCCCCTGAATGAATTCCAGGAGGTCAGCTCCTCTGACCGCCAGCCGGAAGTCACAGATCTAAAGAATCTCCGTGAGCGCGCCCTGCGAGGCTCAGCACACATTCGTGAGACGGTCGCTCGCCTGCAGGCGGTCCGCGAGAGAAGCGTTGCGGTGCGTGAATACGTGCTCGCCCGCGCAGTTGGCGTCTGCGAGGGTTGTACGATGCCTGCCCCGTTCGTGACGGCGCAGGGCACGCCATATCTAGAGCCCCATTCACACCGGGCGTTTATCCGACGGCGGCCCTGACCATCCGGCGTGGGTGATCGCCATCTGTCCGAATTGCCATCGTCGAACTCACTACGGTGTGGATGGACCGGAATAGAACCGCATTTTGACAAACCGTGCGAACGATTTGGAACGGCGTTCTTAGACACTTTTAGCGGCCCCCTGTGCGATAAAGCATGGGTGCGGAGATCATAAGAAGGTGTCGGATTGTCACCTGAAGAAGGCTGGGCGCCCCTGTTCGTTTCTCGCGACCTCCCTGCCGACCATCAAGCGCCAGTTTGACGAGCACGAATCGCAGAGACAGGCTGCGGCGGCACAACGTGAAGCCCGCCGGCCCAAAGAGCAGTTGCAAGCTAACTTCGGCGAAAGCGATTCGGCGCCGGGCGAGCTCGGCTACGACTTGCCCAACGGAGAACCCGTGCTTAGCTTGGATGGCAACGATTGGCTTGAAGACGACTTTGACGCGTAGCGCACTACTCACATGGGCCGCCCCGTGCCTCTCTTCCCTCTCGCGGGATAGAGAGGCATTGGGGCTGGCGTTATCTCCTGAAGTTGGGCCGCAGGATTCTGGCGGATTTGAGAGCGATTTACTGAGTGGGTCAGTCGCCTTTATAAAAGCCTGATGGCACCAGAAGGTTCTTTCATTGTGGCTGGAGGAGGAGTTCCGCGATAAGTGCAATCCAGGACTGGTCACGCTTGGGTGCTTCTCCTCTTCCGTAGAGCATGCGAACACTGATGCGGCACCTCTAACCCTACTGAACGAATGAGTTAGGTGAGTGCCTCGGCGATTATGCACTTCCGTGAGCTGGTCTGACCGATGTCTTGTACCAGCCAAAATGGCACAAGAGTTCGGGTGGGCCGAACGAACGTGGCGCTTACTTACCGACGCTCGCCTCTGCCATATTCAGGAACACGTTCGTTAGCCCGGTTGCCCCACCATCGGCAAGTTGGATCAGTAAAATCGAGATCAGATTGTTCCTTGGGTCGATCCAACCCTGCGTTCCAAAGGCACCGCCGTGGCCATAGGCGCCATTGGAGTGTCCGGCCAACTCGCCGAGTGGATCGGTTACGACCTCCCACGCCAGCCCGTAGTCAGCACCACGCATCCATCCGACGGGGTGAATGCCCGTCGTATGCGCCTCTGTCATCAAGTGCACAGAGAAGGGCGAAAGATAGCGGTGGCCTTCGTAGATCCCGTCGTTGAGCATCATCCGATAGAGGTGCAGCAGATCCTCCGCGGTCGAGTACATTCCCCAGCCCGGCGCAGAGAAGACTGACCCTTGCCGGTGCTTTGCAGGGTCTCCACCGAGAATCGTGCCGGGAGCAGGAACCAGCCTGCCATCCTTGTGCGTATACACCATCGCGATGCGCACCAACTTGTCCGCTGGAGGATAGAAGAAGGAGTCCTTCATCCCCAGCGGCCGCAGGATGCGATCAGTCACAAAATCCTCGTACTTCTGCCCGGAGACGACCTCGATGATGCGGCCAAGAATCTCGATTCCCGGGCTGCTGTAGCTCCACTGGGTTCCTGGCTGAAAGAGCAATGGCTGCCTGGCAAGCTGCTTCACCACCTCGTCCAGCGGCACGCTCATCGACTGCTGATAGTCTTGGATGGATGGTGGTGCGGGATCCTGAATTCCAGCTGTGTGAGTCAGGAGATCGCGAATGGTGATGGCGTGATCAGGGATGCTGAGGCGAGAGTTGTCCGGACCCACATTAGCCGCAACGCGGAGATTCTTGAACTCAGGCAGATACTGCTCGACAGGATCGCGCAGCGCCAGCTTTCCTTCCTCCGCCAGCATCATGATGACGATAGCGGTGACCGGCTTGGTCATCGACATGATCTGAAAGATGGTGTCCTTCTGCATGGGTCGGCCAG
>JAYVDT010000581.1:0-2667 GCA_043749265.1 Rhodanobacteraceae bacterium
GTCGAGGCCGCCGAGGTCGACGAATGCGCCGTAATCGGTGAGGTTCTTGACGGTGCCGGTCAGGATCGTGCCCTCTTCGAGGGTTGCAAGCGTGACAGATTTCTTGGCATTCTGGTCTTCTTCGAGCAGTTCCTTGCGGGAGATGACAACGTTGCCGCGCTTTTTGTTGAGCTTAATGACGCGGACTTCAATCTCGGTGCCGACGTAGCCGTCCAGATTGCGGACCGGGCGAACTTCGATCTGCGAGCCGGGGAGGAATGCCTTGATGCCGATATCGACGGTAAGACCGCCCTTGACGCGCGAGACCACGATTCCCTTGACGGGCGTCTTGTCGTTCGCTGCTTTCTCGAGTTTGTCCCAGACCTTGTGGCGCAGGGCTTTCTCGTGCGAGACGATGTAGCCGCCGCCCTTTGTCTCTTCGCGCTCCACTACCACTTCAATCGAGTCGCCGGTGGCGAACTTCTGCGTGCCGTCAGGATTGTTGATCTGATCGAGCGGGAGCAGACCTTCCGACTTGAGACCGATATCGATGACCGCATGCTTGTCGGTGAACTTGATGACGGTACCAGTGACGACGACTTCTTCCTGTGTCAGGTTTTGTGCCTGAGCGGATTCGACTGCCTGCTCGCGATCAAAGTTTGCGAGGGCGGCTGCGAAGTCTGAGTCGTCGTAATCCTGGTCGCCCTTCTCTTCTGCCGTATCTGTTGCGGCGGAGAGGGAGGGAGCGATGTCTTCGGTAGCCGGATCTTCAGACGGGGTCTGATGAGGTGTTGCAGCGGGGGTCGAGTCGGTGGGGTTGTGGGTGGATTCGGTTGACGGGGAGGTGTGCTCTTCCGTCGCTTCTGGCGCGATGGTTTCGGTTTCGGTGTTCAGGGGTTTGCTCTCGATGTACTCAGGATTATGGTCGTCTACCATGATTGATGCGGACTCCGGGATCCAAGACTCCGCTCCGGGACGTTCAGGGATGATGCCATGGTCGGAAAGTCAATAAGGCGACGACTCTTGAAGAGAGCGGATCTTCTTACCGAAATTTTCCGTGGGCAGGCGTCGCACGCAAGAACGAACAGGATTACAGAGGTAAAGCAGGAGTGGCTGCGATTGGATCCCACACGCAGTGACTCTTAGAAAGAATATCAACGGCCGTGGCAGGAGTCAAACGCGGGTGTTGCGTGAAGGTTAATTCGGAGGCGGGGTGTGGCATACTTCGACCATGGACAGGCTCTGGACGCCTTGGCGGTACAACTATATTTCGGGAGCCAAGCAGGAGAGGCGCAAGGGAGTCCCGGAGGAGTTGAACGGATGGCCGGGAGAGGACACGGGTTGCGTGTTTTGCAACCTGATACAGGCTGTGCGGTGGGGGGCGAAGGCCCTGGGGATGGAGGAGGCGGAGAAGGCAGGGCATGTGGTGCGGCAGTTTGAAAGCTGCTTTGTCTGCTTGAACGCGTTTCCTTATAGCAGCGGACATATGCTGGTTGTGCCGTATCGTCACTCGGACTCGCTGGCAAAATTGCCGGTCGCGGAGGCGGAAGAGATGATGCGGGTAACGCAGACGGTGGAGGCTGCGTTGCGGGAGGTCTACCTGCCGGATGGCATCAACCTGGGAATGAACTTGGGGGAGGCAGCGGGTGCTGGAGTGGCGGGGCATCTGCATTTGCATGGATTGCCGCGTTGGTTTGGGGATACGAACTTTATGACAGTGACGGCGGAGACGAGGGTGCTACCGGAGTTGCTGGATGTTTCGTGGGCGCGAATACGGGCTGCGTTGGCTTGAGAGCGCAATTTGAGCAACGAAAAAAATTTACTAGGCATCTGAAGTAACGAGTGCATGGTTACTTTCTAGCCATTCCCTTCCGCAAGCTGTGTAAAGACTCCCGTAGCACAAAAGGGGGGCAGATATGCCCAGTGTGATGCCGAACGCAGTGCCCGCTTCGTTGCGAAATCCGATTGAACCTTCTAACTTTGTTCGAAACCTGATGAATCGCAGCCAACGCCCGATTTTGATTGCCGGGGCTCAAGTGAGGGCGATTGCGCTGGCCAAGAGCCGTTTTGTGCGGCTCCCGAAGGAACCCGAAGATGCCCGCATCACCGGCGTGACCAGGTCGCTTGACCGCCGATTGCTTGGGCTGAATCTGCGTGGCTCTTTAGTTGACCGACGCATGATAGAGGATGCGCTGATCGCATAAGGGTTCGTTCGTCGACCGAAGCCTGCTCTCTGTTGAGTGCAGGCTTTTCTGCGTCAGCGGGTTCCGGGGTCGGGGATGTGCTGGTTGTGAGCGATATGACCAGGAGTTGGGAGACGGGTGGCTTCGAAGTTGGTGATCTTCCAGCCCCCCGAGGACAGGTGCTTGTAGATACGGGTGTAGACGAAGGAACCCGTCATCTCTACGCCATCGCTAATTCCGTCAATATCGGCGCGCGAGGTAACGATGGCTACGGAATCTACGATTTTGATCTTGAAGTTGGAGAGGTCGAGACGGGTGAGCATGAGTGTTCGGCCGCGCAGGCGGTTGAGATGCGAGGCCTTAGTGTTGACCTGGCCGTTCCAGGAGATGCCGACGTAATCGTCTGAGAGCATGCGATCGATGGCGGCGACGTCGGCGCTGAGAGTGGCTTTTCGCCACTGTTGTTCGAGGTCGGCGATCTGTCCGCGATATTGCTTGCGGCTTA
>JAYVDT010000582.1:0-8914 GCA_043749265.1 Rhodanobacteraceae bacterium
GCGGGTAGTTCAAAGTGGCGGCAGTCGGCGGCGTAGCCTAGCTCGAGGTTGGCTTCGATGGTGTCACGGCCCTGGTCCTGCAACTCGTAAGCCTGGAGCTTTGCCATGAGCCCGATGCCGCGGCCTTCCTGGTCTTCATACAGAAGGATGCCGGCGCCTGCGGTTGAGATGGCGGCCAGGGCGAGTTCGAGCTGCTGGCGGCAGTCGCAACGCAGCGAGTGGAAGACGTCTCCGGTCAGACACTGGGAGTGGATCCGCATGATGGGTGGAACGGTACCGTCCTGCATGGGTGCAAGGTCGCCCATGATGAGCGCGATAGCAGATTCTGTGCGCGTGGTGGGGGGCGGCAGCGCGGCGTTGCAAGGTGTGGGGTTATCTACGACGCCCTCGAACCCGAGGATGCGGAAGTGTCCCCAGCGGGTGGGGAAATCTGCATCCGCGAGTTGGCGTAAGGAAGTAAACGGCATGAGTCCGATTATACGGAGGGTTGAATGTACAGATGGGGACCAGATTCGGTGGTTGCGTGGGGTGGAATCGAGACCATGCGGGCCAGCGCGATAGAGTAGGGGGGTGAAGCCGGTTACGACATCGCTCATTTTGATTACGCTGTTGGTTGAGCTGGGAGTTGCGGCGGCGGTGTCGAGTTCGCTGGCGCGATCGAAGACGTTCCGCAATTTGCTTCTGTTGCCGCACAGGACTTTCAAGCAGACGGCGCAGTTGGTGGCGTTTATCTGCGTTCCGTTGACGTTGGGGGTGTGGATTCGGGTGAGGGTGCCGAATTTTCTGGCCGCGGACCTCTCGCTGGAGACGGCGATTCTTTTGGGCATCCTGGTGGGGCCGGTGTCGGCTATGGCGGGGGCAGCGGCCCTCGCGTTACCGGCGGTATGGCATGGCGAGTACTGGGCGCTGCCGGTGTACCTGGCGGTGGCGGCGATTGCGGGAGCGTTTGGACGGTTTGCAGAGGCGGAGGAGGTCTGGTCGTTTTCACCGCTGATCGATTTGAGCGTCTATCGCTGGGTCACGCGAAATCTGAAGCGGCCGCGTCTTGACCGGCAGATCTTGCTGCTGATGTTGATTACGGCAATGGCGTTTGGGACGAGTGAGCTCTCGCGCCTTTATCCCCGGCGATTTTTTAATCTTCATTCCGATAACTGGTGGGTGGAGATGGCGATCTGTTTCTGTGCGCCGGTGGTAGTGGGGATTCCGCTTAAAATATGGAACCAGATTCGGATTGAGCGGAAGCTGGAAGAGCAGAGCAGGCTGCTGCTGGAGGCGAGGCTCGATGCACTGCAGCGGCAGATCAATCCTCATTTTCTGTTCAATACCCTGAATTCGATTACGTCGCTGGTGCGGTCGAAGCCGGAACTGGCAAGAGAGATGATCGTGAAGCTGGCGAACATTCTGCGGGTGCTGCTAAAGGATCGCGAGGCGTTTGTGCCGTTTGCTGAGGAGCTTGCATTTACGGATGATTACCTCGATATCGAGCAGGTGCGGTTTGGAGAGAAGCTGCGCATCGTGAAGGAGATAGCGGCAGAGACGCTGGCCGTGGTGGTGCCCAGTATGTTGCTGCAGCCGTTGTTGGAGAACTCGATCAAGCATGGGCTGGAGCCGCGCATTGACGGGGGAACGGTGACGCTGCGGAGTCGGATTACACAGGAGGGGCTGCTGCAGGTTGAAGTTGAAGACGACGGGGTGGGGATGGAGCCGGGAAGGGCCCCGGCGGGGTTAATCGTACGGCCGGGGACGGGCATCGGGATGAAGAATGTGCGGGAGCGGATGAAGGTTCTATATGGCGATGCTGCTGAGGTGGAGATTGAAAGTCGTCCTGGGCGCGGGACGAAAATTGTGCTGAAGATGCCGGTGATGGAAGGTGGGGGTGGGGGAAGGTTTGGGGTGCAGCGGAGCGATAGCTAGGGCGGGATGCTTCTGAAGGTGTCAGCTTCAAGGTTGCGCCAGGAACGCGAAGCGAAGAAGAAAGAGGCCAGCCAGGACGTAGAGCATCCAGTGGCGGCGGTTGGCGCGGCCGGTCAGGACTTCAAGGAGCGCGTAGGTAAGCAGGCCCAGACTAAGGCCGGTGGCGATCGAGTACGTCAGCGGGATGGTGATGATGGTGAGGAAGGCAGGGATGGCGATGCGGGGCTCGTCCCAGTCGATCTTGCCGATGCCGCCGATCATAAGGGCTCCGACGAGGATAAGGGCGGGTGCGGTAGCGAAGGCGGGGATCGCGCCGAAGAGCGGGGCAACGAACAGGGCCACCAGGAAGAGGATGCCGGTAACGATGGCGGTGACGCCGGTACGACCGCCGGCGGCTACTCCGGCTGAGGACTCGATGTAGCTGGTGACGGTGCTGGTGCCAGCGAGAGAGCCGAGCACGGTGGCAGTGGCGTCTGCGAAGAAAATGCGGTTGAGGCGGGGGATGGTGTGGTCGGGGCGGATGAGGCCGGCGCGCTCGGTGACGGCGACCAATGTGCCGATGTTGTCGAAGAGGTCGACGAAAAGGAAGATGAAGACAATCTCGAAGACGCCGATGTGGAGAGCCCCGCGAATGTCGAGGTGGAAGGCTGTGAGGCGGAGGTCGGAAAGGACGAGCGGTGTTGGGACCCAGTGGACCTGGTGGAGCGCGATTCCCAGAGCGGTGGTGCCGAGGACGCCGAGGAGCATCGCGGCGCGAACACGGAGGGCAGAGAGGACCGCTATCAGGAGGATGCCGAAGAGGGCCAAGGCCGTGGCAGGTACCCGGAGATTTCCTAATGTTAGGGCTGTGGCAGGGTTGGCGACGACGATGCCGGACTCGCGTAGGCCGATGAAGGCGATGAAGAGACCGATGCCGGCGGCGACGGCGGCGTGGAGCTGGTAGGGGATCGCCGCGAGGAGTTGCTGACGGATACCGGTGAAGGTGAGCAGCAGGAAACAGATGCCGGAGAGGAAGACTGCGCCGAGAGCGGTCTGCCAGGGTACGCCCATGGTCTTGACGACCGTAAAGGTGAAGTAAGCGTTGAGGCCCATTCCAGGCGCCAGGGCGAGGGGGTAGTTTGCGAGTGCGCCCATGAGGATTGAGCCGAGGCCGGCGCACAGGCAAGTGGCAATGGTGACGGAGGCGAGGGGCATTCCGGTCTGGTGCAGGATGGCGGGGTTGACGAAGATGATGTAGGCCATTGTGATGAAGGTGGTGACGCCAGCGAGCGCTTCCGTACGCCAGGTGGTAGCGTGAGCGCGGAATTCAAAGTGCTTTTCCAGACGGGCGCGAATCGTGGACATGGGTGCCTTGAAGGATGAATTGGTGATAACCCCCATAGTTTACTGGTTAGTATTCTGAGATACGACACAGACTTGATCTGAACTCGAACATGGGAGCGCTCAATGCGTGCTTTGACAATTCTGTTTTTTGCAATGTTGCTGAGAGCAGGGGCGGCGGAGGCTCAGGCAAAGACGTGGCCTGTGCGGGCGGTCGTAGTCACGACATTTGAGTTTGGGGCAGACACGGGGGATACGCCGGGAGAGTTTCAGTTTTGGGTGGAGCGCGAGCATCTGGATGAGGTCATTGAGTTTCCGGGCGGAATCCATCCGCTGCGGACGAACAAAGAGCACACCGTTCTAGGAATGGTGAGCGGAACGACCTTGGTAAATGCGACGGCCTCGATGATGGCGCTGGGGCTCGATCCTCGATTTGACCTGACGCATGCCTACATCCTGGTGAACGGCATTGCGGGCGTTGATCCGCGCGAGGCTTCCGTCGGCTCTGCGGCCTGGACGAACTATGTTGTGGGAGACGTGGCGCGGGAGATCGACCCGAAGGACGCGCCCGCGGATTGGCCCTATGGATTCTTCCCGATTGGATCGACCGCTCCGAAACCTGCGGAGGCTCCCAAGCCGGGGATTATGCGGTCGAATTTATACGTGCTGAATGGCAAACTTTCTGCGTGGGCTTTTGAGCAGACGTGGGATTTGAAGCTGGCCGATGACGCGACTGTAGCAAAATTTCGGGAAGGGTTTGTCGGCTTCCCGAATGCACAGCGGCCTCCCTTTGTCCTGAGAGGGGATGTCATGGCTGGCGATACCTACTGGCATGGCGCAACCATGACCGGCTTCGCGGAAGATTGGGTAAAGCTCTGGTCGGGGGGCAAGGGACGGTTCGTGATGACGGCGATGGAGGATTCGGGCTATCTGGAGGCGGTTGAAAGACTGGGACGCATGAAGAAGGTTGATCCACAGCGAGTGATGATTCTGCGTGCGGGCAGCAACTTTTCCATGCCCAGACCCGGCCATACGGCGGTGGAATCGGTGACGGCTCCGTACATCGGGACACGGGTTGCGCTGGAGTCGGCCTGGCTGTGCGGTAGCACGGTGCTGCATTGGCTGCTCGAACACTGGAGCGTGGCGGAGGGTCGGATCCCCGGCGAGTGAGGATTACTGTTCTACTCGCCACGGAGAGGTATTGGTCCAGGTTCTGAGTTCCTTGCGGACCAAAGCGGTGGATTTATCCGTGTGGCAGGACGTTCCGGGTTGGGGATGCCGGACTGCTCAGTGACCAGCGGTGAAATGAAGTTGAAGGTGTGGGACGAGACGAAGTTGTCCTTATAGTGGTTCCGATCTTTGGCATGTGGCACGCGACGCATTGGCTGCCGGTGCTGCCTTCAGAAGGGTGCGTGTGCTCGGCGACGGTGCCGCGGAACCCTGAAGGATTAGTTGCGTCGTGGCAGGAGAGGCAGAGTTTGTTGCCGGCGAGGGGCAGCAGAGACGGCGTGTCGGAGTGGACCTGGTGGCAGTCGAAGCAGCGCAGTGTACGGTGGCACATGTTGCTCTGGACGAAGTCGTTGCCCTGCATGCGGTTCTCGTTGAGCTAACTATCTGACTCCCGAGTTTGCAAGGATGCGGCGGTAGTAATCCTCATACAGGCCGATGATGGTGTAGGCACAGAAGTGATCCTGCGCGGTCTTTCGGGCAGCGGTCCGCATCGCTTCGCGGCGCGAGGGATTTGTAAGTAGTGCGATCGCAGCGCGAGACATGGCTTCGACGTCGCCGACCTCGCAGAGGATGCCGTTGACGTTGTCCTCAATAAGCTCGGGTACGCCACCAACGCGGGTTGCGATTGCAGGGACGCCGCAGGCCATGGCTTCAAGCGCGGCTAGGCCGAAGGACTCCATCTCGGAGGGCATCAGCATGAGGTCCGCGAGGGGGAGGAGTTCGTTGACGTTGTCCTGCTTGCCCAGGAAGTGAATGCGATCCTGTACGCCGCGCTTACGTGCGAGATACTCGGCTGCGCTTCGGTCCGGGCCGTCGCCGATGAGCATAAGGCGAGAAGGAACGACGTTTGCGACACGGGCGAAGGTCTCGACGACATCGGTGATGCGCTTTACGGGGCGGAAGTTGGAGAGATGGACGAGCAACTTCTCCTCGGGGGCTGCGAAGCGAGGGCGCATCTCTGCGATCAGGTCGGGCCTGGCGACGTAGACGTCACAGTTGACGAAGTTGCGGATTACCTCGATGGGTGTATGGATCTTGAAGGCACCGTAAGTGCGGTCGCGCAGATAGGACGAGATGGCAGTAACGCCGTCGGATTGCTCGATCCCGAACTTTGTAATCGGCAGGTAGGAGCGGTCGAGACCGACGAGGGTGATATCGGTGCCATGCAGCGTAGTAATGAATGGCAGCGTGATGCCGCGGGTAGCGAGCATCTGCTTGGCAAGGTAGGCCGAGACGGAGTGTGGGATGGCGTAGTGAACGTGCAGCAGGTCGAGGCCGTTCCACTCTGCTACCTCCGCCATGCGGGTAGCGAGGGCGAGGTCGTACGGCGGATGCTCGAAGAGGGGGTAGTGGAATATCTCGACCTGGTGGAAGTGGATGTTGACCTCACGTCCGGTAAGGCGGAAGGGCGGGGAAGAAGTGATGAAGTGAACCTCATGTCCGCGCGCGGCCAACTCAATGCCAAGCTCGGTAGCTACGACTCCGGAGCCACCGTAAGTGGGGTAGCAGGTGATGCCAATTTTGAGGCGGCGGTCGTCTTTGGGTTCGGGTTGCGTTTCGGGAGTCATGGGACCTTTTCATATCCGGTATTGGGGGTGCGCTAGCCGGAGACTCGCTGGAGGCCGGGGATGCCGAGGTTCCCGTAGTGGATGAGTTGGGGGGCTTCGGGGGTTCGAAGAATCTTTGGAATGACCTGAAGGAGAGCTTGATATTCGATTTCGCGGGAGGCTCTGAGACGAGTCTTCTGACCGTCCAACGCCGCGTCCAGATGGCCGGGGTGGCAGCAAAGTTCGTACGTGCCGGAGGATGGGAGAGCGTTGAGAGTCCTACGGAGGGTTTCGGCTGTCAGCGTACCGGTAGCGGCAATTCCGATAGTTCCGACGGGGATGAGTGCTTTCTTTTTGATTTCCAGCGTGATTAAGTTGAAGGCGGGTTGAAACCGATTGAGGCCAATCATCTGCATGCGGCGAAGCAACGGAGTTCGGGCGAGTCTGGACGACCATGCAGGCTCGAATGGGTTGCGAAGCGCTCCCACGCCGCAGCGCGCTGCGGAATCTGCAACGACGCCCGTTACAAAAGGGAAGATATGAACGTGCTTGTGCGTGTCGATATGGGTAACGTCGATGCCGGCTTGCTGGAGCTTCTGGATCTGGGCCTGAGTCTCGCGTGCCAACTCGGCAGCGGAGATTTTACGGCTCAGGACTGCCCTCACGAAATCGAGTAGGGCGGGACGGAAGGATCTGCCGTCGGGGCCGAGAAGCGTTGGGATGGTCTCCGGCGGAGAGATAGGAGTTCCGTCGACAAGGACGAGATGGCAGCCTACGCCGAGTTTTGGAGCCGTGCTGGAGAGAGCAACGGCTTCCGCGAACGCTGGACCATTTGCCATGAGGGTCGCGGAAGAGAGTACGCCTGCACGATGGAGTTGCAGTATGGCGCGATTGATGCCGGAGGTCAGGCCGAAGTCGTCGGCGTTGATGATGAGGCGGGAAGTCACTGCACGATTGTAGAGGCATCCCAGATCGGAGGCAGTTGATCTACGCAAGGTGCGGTCCTAGAACTGGCAGCGGGGTGTCGAAGGGCTGGAAGCGCGGATGCAGCGCGCAGATCAAGAGTCTTTGGTGGGCCGTGAGGGACTCGAACCCCCGACATCCTGCTTGTAAGGCAGGCGCTCTAACCAACTGAGCTAACAGCCCGGCTTATGTTGCAGCCATTACCAGTCTAGGTCAGGGACGGCCGTCGTGCAAATTGCGTGTAGACCTGTAGAAGCTTCGACAGAATTCTCACCCAGAAAAGGGAAGGTTACAAAAAATTCGATACCCCATTTAGAGCGAAGACAGTGATCTGAAACAAACTGAATTTCTTTACGAATGATTCCTCAACTGTCAAAGCCGAGCGTTTCACCGAAGATGATCCTCGCAGTTTAGAACTTCTGCTTCAACTGAAATGCGTGTTTCTTTAGCCTGCTTTTCGTCCTGAGGCTCCTATTTTTTGATTCATCACTGCTCTTCAATCCATCCTCTGGTGAATTGACTATGGTTACTGCGCGTGCGTACTCGGAGCTCTTGGCAACGCTTCACTCGACTCCTCTTGATCCCGCACATTGGGAGCGATTCCTGCAGCAGGTCTGCACATTCACGGATTCTGTCCATGGTTTTTTTGTCTGCAGTAGCAGCAACCTTGAAACTCAGGTCATAGGCCAGGGCGGCAGCGGGGATATGGCGGACGCCCAACGGCTTTACAACAAGAGCTACTGCAACACCGATCCCTTTCGGCTGGCTGTACTGCATTCGACGCGCCTGGGAATCATCGATGGTGATGAACTGGTTTCGGATGCGGAGTTGCTGCAATCCCCGTTTTACAAGAAGGTTCTTGAGCCATCTGGCTTGCGATATCTGACCATCATGTCCATGTCCGCTACCCTCCGGCGCATGGAGGCGGTTAGCGTCTGGCGAGGTCCCGAGCAGGGCCGAATGGATGAGGAGAAACGCGAATTTCTTCGCGGCCTGATGCCCCACGTCCAGATTGCGCTGGATGTGCGTCAGAGACTGCGCAACTCGGAACGTCTCGCGCAGAGTGTGCAGACCCTGCTTGACCGAACGTGGTCGGCGGCCTTCCTGGTGACGCACCAGGGAAGGGTGCTGCACTTCAATCAGCCGGCACGGGATGTTCTGGCAGCATCGGTTGGTGTGGAGATCCGCAAAGGTAGGCTCTGTGCGTCCGAGCGCTTGGACGATGCACAGCTGCAGGCTCTTTTACAGCCTAAGCGCGGCGACCCGAGGCTCGCCAGGGGAGGTGCCATGCGGCTACACCGACGCGACGGTTCAGGTCGTCCGCTCCACGTCATTGCCACGCCGATTGCTACGAGTGAGTTGGCGGTTGAGACAAACGCGATGATGGTGCTGATGACGGATCCTGATGCGCAAATCTGTTACTCAGATTCAGTGTTGAAGGGGCTATACGGTTTAACGCATGCGGAAACCGAGGTAGCGAACGCATATCTGACCGGGTATACAAGCGACGAGGTTGCCCTTCTAAGAGGTGTTTCTTTGAGTACGGTTCGGAGTCAACTGAAAGTATTACTTCAGAAAACAGGCACGAGGCGTCAAAGCGATATGCTTCGCTTGCTGATGACCCTGCCCCGAATCGGAACAGGGCCCTTGCACTCGCGTCCGGAGTATCAGTAGCCGTTGCTTCCTCGGGGGAACGCACATAGTGACGCGACACGACTGGCATCCAGCTCGGATTGAAAAATTTATCAGGCCGCAAGATTCTGTCCGGTGGTCTCCGAAGGATTTTTGCTTCGGTGTCCGCGCTCACGTGTATTCATCGCGCTCGTGTAAAGCTTTGTTTCTATGAACACGGGAACTTTGTTAAGACGGTTCGCTTTCGATATGTCGCACCTTCCATGTTGAGGGATGGACATTGATTTTGGACCCCTGTCAAGGTTTGG
>JAYVDT010000583.1:0-2665 GCA_043749265.1 Rhodanobacteraceae bacterium
GGCGCAGATCAGGAGATGGAAGAAGATTGAGAACGCGTCCACCTGGATGCTGTTCGAAAAAGCCATGATGGTGCCGAAGTGGAGCTGGTACCAGCTTGCCGCGCCTGCGAGGAACGTCGCCACGATGGCCAGCCACCCCAGCGGTTTGCGGCTTGAGCCCGGCTTGAGCATCGGTTCCGCCAGCATCACGATCACGCCAGCTAAGGTAAGGATGCCTTCCGGCAGCAGCGCGAGAGTATTTCCATTCATCTGCATTAATACAGCCTGCCTTCCGGTGCCTTAGTAGGCTTCGCTGCCGTGGTGGCCTTGCCATTCCTTGCGTCGATTGCGCGCAGCGCCGCATTCTTTAACTCCGGATCAACGAATACCGGTTTTGGATAAGTTTCTGCTTCAGCCTTTGTGGGGCCGACAGGCAGCATCCGTACGGGCACGGTAGCCAGCGCAACTCCGTTGGTGTCGATCGTCTTCATCCAGTAAGTCGAAGCTATGCCCATGATCAACATGAGCGCCACGAGCGGCCAGAGGGAGGCATGCTCGCGGGCGTTCAGATCGTGCGGCGCCGAGCCATCGGATGAGACGCCGGAGTGGCCATAGAACACGCGCTGAATCATGAGCAACATGTAGGCCGCGCTGAGGATGACGCCGGTGGTCGCGAGCGCGGTCCAGGCTGCGGCATGGCGTCCGCCAGCCTGCATGGACCCGGACAGGATCAGAAACTCACCGACGAAGCTGTTGAGCATCGGAAGGCCGATGAGGGACAGCGTTGTGATGACGTACATCGTCACCATCCACGGGAGCTTGTCCGCAAGCCCGCCGAGGTCGCGTATGTCGTATGTTCCGTAGCGCTCATAGAGGAATCCGAGCAGGAGGAAGAGCGCGCCGCCGGAGACGCCGTGGTTGAGGATCTGGTAGATTCCGCCGTCTAGGCCGGCGACCGTGAATGTAAAGATTCCCAGCGTGATGAAGGAAAGATGACCCAGCGTCGAGTAGGCCGCGAGTTCCTTGAGGTCCTTGCGGGTCAGCGCGATCAGTGAACCGTAGACGATGCCGATGGCTCCGAGAGCAATCATGAGCGGGGCAATGCGGTGGGATTGATCGGGGAAGATCGTGAGCGAGAAGCGCAGGATAGAGTAAAGCCCGGCCTTGCCGGCGAGGATCATGACGGCTGCAGTGGGGGCTTCCGTAATTGCATCTTTCAGCCAGCCGTGGAGAGGAAAGATTGGAACCTTGACTGCGAAGGCAACGAGGAACGCCAACGAGCAGAACCACAGTCCTGCAGGGCTGCCGGGGATCGCATGAGATGCTGCGAGGTGCGCGATGTCGGGCATCTGGAAGGTGCTGGTTTTGACGTAAAGCCAGAGGATGCCGACCAGCAACAAGGCCGATGGAATGAACGCGTAGACGAAGTACTTGATGGCGGCCCGGCGACGATTTTTGGTGCGGCCGAAGGTGGCGATGAGGATCGTCATCGGGACTAGCGAGAGCTCCCAGAATGCGTAGTAGAGGAAAAGGTCGAGCGAGACGAAGATACCCATCATTGCGACCTGCTGCAGCAGGAAGAGGACGTAAAACGTCTTGCGACGCGAGTCGATTTTGGTCCATGAAGCGAGTACGCCAAGCGGGGCCAGAAGGCCACTGAGCACTACGAGCCACATGCCCAAGGCGTCGATGCCGAGGTGGTAGCGGATTGCAGGTGCGACGATCCAGTCATGATTCTGCGTAAACTGAAATGTTCCAGCGGGGGCGGAGTTCAAGTAGTGGAAGGGAAGGTGCAGTGTCAGGCCGAAGGTGAACAACGTCACGACGAGCGCGCCCCACTGCATGGTCTTGCCGCGATCCGGCAGCAGCGCCAGGACCACCGCGCCCACCAGAGGGGCGAAGGTGATGAGGCTCAAAATGGAGTGATCTAGGTTCATCGTATCCTTCGAATTGCCAAAGTACCGGTTGATGCCAAGTACATATGTAAAAAATCTAGTGGTGCATCCAGATGTTGCGACCGAAGACCATGACAGCCATCACGCAGGCTGCGCCCAATGCCAGCCATCCTGCGTAGGATCGAATGTTTCCGGACTGAATACGTCGTGCGGCCTCGCCCAGATCCAGTGCCATCCAACTTGCAAACTTGCCGGCGCCATCGACTCCCAGGCAGTCGCCCACGGCATAGAGAACGTATTGCGCGAACCCGCCAAGCGCGGTGACGAAGACGGCGTTGTAAATCTCGTCCACGTAGAACTTGCTCAGGACCAGCGCGTAGATCGGCTTTACCTTCATGGCGAGCGCCGAAGCAGTACCTGGCTTGCGGTAGTAGAAATGATACGCAAAGAAGAAGCCGACGGCGGCAGTTGCCAGAGAGATGGCAGCCAGCGTGAGTTCGAGCGAGTGCGAAACCTGATCCACATTCAACGTATTTTCAGGCGCGTTGGTCACGGCGAAGACAGGGTCGAGGAAATGCTCGAAGTGGTTCAAGCCACCCAGCGCCCGCGGCACACCGAGGAAGCCGCCGAAGATGGAAAGGATCGCAAGGACCACCAGTGGAAACAACATGATCCAGGGGGACTCATGCACGACGTGATGGTGGGCTGTCTGCGCATCGTCATGCTCCGCTTCGACCGGCAGGGTGGAGGTGGAGATTGAACGGACTGCCACTGCGTGTTCCGCGGTTGAC
>JAYVDT010000584.1:0-2654 GCA_043749265.1 Rhodanobacteraceae bacterium
AAAAACAGTGTCTTCAACGTCGACCTCTTTGCGCTGGAGCAGGGTGGGAAGCAAGAGGCTGCGACCTTGATTGCGCCGCTTGGACAGACCGCATTTACGCTGAGCGCCACCGGCCCTGTGACGGTTTCAGTTGTAATTCAGAACAAGGGGATTGCACACTCGCATGTTCCGGAGCAGCGGGATATGTATGAGTCGTGGGTGAAGTTTACGGTTACAGATGCGGCGGGCAAGGTGCTGCATGCAAGCGGCGACCTGCAGCCTTCGGGCGATCTGGATCCGGATGCGCACTCGTTTACGAACCGGTTGATCAATGTGAAATCAGAGCTCAACGCGCGGCATGAGGTATGGAAAAATCGCGTGGTGGCTTACAACAACACGATTCAATCGGGGCGGTCGCAGCTGGTGCGATACTCCTTCCCCATGCCCTCCGGAGCGGGTCCGTTTACAGTGACAGCAAGTGTGCAGTATCGCCGATTCGATCAGCATTTCATCGACTTCGGCATGGATAAGCGGCACTATCCGCAGCCCATTGTGGAGATGGTTTCGTCATCCAAGACGTTTGTAGCGGGCGCGAACAAAGCTGATGTTGCGGGGCCTGCGAATCCTGCGGTGAATCCGGTGTGGATGCGTTGGAATAATTACGGCATCGCGCTGCTGGATGCGCAGCAGTATGCCTCCTCTGTGGCCGCGTTTGAGCGGGTTGCGAAGCTGCGGCCGGATTATCCGGACGCGTTCACCAACATTGGCATCGCGCTGATTGCGTGGGAGAAATACAGCGAGGCGAGGCCGAATCTGGAGCGCTCGCTTACGCTGGCACCGGAAAATTCACGGGCGTTGTATTACCTGGCGTTGATTGAGCGCAACGAGGGCCACGTGGATCTGGCGATTGCCGATCTGCAGAAGGTGGAGACGCAGTTTCCACGGTCGCGCGATGTGCATCGTGAACTCGGGTTCTCGTTCTACCAGCAGCACAAGTATTCAGAGGCTCGCGCAGAGTATGAGGCGGTGCAGTCGATCGATCCGGATGATCTGTCGGCGCATTACAACCTCTCGATTCTCTATCGACGGCTTGGTTTGAAGAAGGAAGCTTCCGAACAGGCCGCGCTGTTCGCGGACCAAAAAGATGATCCGACAGCGAGCACGTACGCGCTGGAGTATCTGCGCAAACATACAGAGATTGCCAGCGAGTCGGTCGTCTGGCACGTTCATGATCTGGATCAGAAGGGCAGTTCCATTCCCGTGGGGAATATGCCGACTTCATTCAGCAACTCGCAGTAGATTTAGCCTGGAGCCATGGCCCGTAACCCTCTTGCACCCGCTGCCCTGATGCTTGTGATCGTGTTTGCGATTGTTCTGCTGTGTCGCTTTGACACGCCTGCGCAGGCGTCTGTGACGGCTGCACCTAGTGTTGGGCAGACGCTCTTTCATGAGAAAGGGTGTGAGCATTGCCACGGTGTGAATGGGATGGGGACGGAGAAGGGGCCGGATCTTCAGGGCGTGGGGCGGCGGTTGAAACGGGCGCAGATTGAACATCAGATCCACGATGGCGGGGATAACATGCCAGCGTTCGGAGATGCGCTGGATGATGGGGAGTTGAAGGCGCTCGTGGATTCGTTGGTGTTGCGCAGAGAAAAAGTAAAGCCAGTGGCTAAGGCTTCCCCTTCCCCTTCCCCTCAACCAGAGTGATGATGCGGTCGAGTTGTGGCTCCGGGAAGCTTTCGCTTTCGCCGTTGGGCCAGCGGACTTCGATGATCTTAACTGAAGTCTCAGTCCCGAGTCCGAAGTGCAGGCGCAGATCGCTGGACGAGTTGTAGCTGGAGCCACTGCGGACTTCGTCAACCCATTTACGCTTACTGCCGGTAAGGGTGACGCGGGCGCCGATCGCGCTGGTGTTTGAGACTGTGCCTACGAGTTTGATTCCGAGCCAGTGATTCGCGTTTATTGCGTGGTTGACCAGAAGCATCGGGATGTCTGACAGGTTGTTGACGATGGCAGAGAGACGGCCATCGTTCCAGAGGTCTGCAATGGCGAGTCCGCGCCCGCTCTGCGGCATCTGCAGGCCGGGGCCGCTGGTTGCGGAGACGTCTTTAAATTTGCCGTTGCCGAGGTTGAGATAGAGGAAGCGCTTCTCGCGAAAGGTGGCGCCTAGCTTGGCGGAATCGACTTCCGGGTAGACGTGGCCGTTGACGATGAGGAGGTCAGGGAAGCCGTCGTTGTCGACGTCTGCGAACATGGCACCCCAGCCGAGGGCATCGGCGTTGATGCCAAGGCCAGCAGCGTAGGTGACGTCGGTGAAGGTGCCGTCGCCGTTGTTCTTGTAGAGGGTGGAGGTGTCGTCCGAGAAGTTGGTTTTAAAGAGGCCGATGTGGCCATCGCCGAGGAAGTCCGCGGCGGTGGACCCCATGCCCGCCTGCTCGCGGCCGTCCTCATTGTAGGCGGCTCCGGCGTCGGCGGCGACATCGGTAAAGGTTCCGTCGTGGTTATTTTTGTAGAGGATGGCGGGAGTGGAGTCGCAGGCGACGTAGATATCGGGCCAACCGTCGTTGTCATAGTCCAACGTGGTGACGGAGAAGCAGTAATGGCCTGCAGTCTTGCGGATGCCGCTGCTGGCGCTGACGTCCGCGAACTTTCCGCCGCCGAGGTTGTGATACAGG
>JAYVDT010000585.1:0-2651 GCA_043749265.1 Rhodanobacteraceae bacterium
CACGCGCAGGAATCGGTTGGACCGGTAAAAATACCTGTGTCCTCAATCAGGAACAAGGCTCGTGGCTGCTCCTCGGCGTCATCGTTACTTCGCTCACCGTGGAATCGGCGGTGCCAGTCCTGGCTTCCGACCGATGCGGATCCTGCACACGCTGTATCGATGCCTGCCCGACCGGCGCGCTCGTAGCTCCACGCCAGATGGATGCGACCCGTTGCATCTCTTATCTGACTATCGAAAAGAAGGGAAGCATCGCGGAGGAACTGCGCGATCAGATGGGCCGTCAGGTATTTGGATGCGACATCTGCCAAGACGTCTGCCCCTGGAATCGCCGGGCCCCCATTGCCGACAAGCCCGACCTCCAGGCGCGACAGGAACTTATCAACCCTGCCTTGGACTGGCTCGCGAATCTAGACCAGCCAGCCTTCAAAAAGTCTTTCGCGGGCTCGCCGCTGGAGCGCACTAAGCGTCCCCGTCTTCAGCGCAATGTTGCCATTGCGATGGGCAATAGCGGCGACGCGCATTTTCTTCCTCGGCTTCATGAATGGGCGGCTGGCGCTGATCCGGTGCTTGCGGAGAGCGCAGCATGGGCTATCCGCAAGCTCCAGTCAAGCCAGGGCTCCCAACCCATCTCTGCTAGCATCGACAATATCCCTGAACGATGATGGATAAAGAAATAGGTGGGAATGCTTTCCATCACGGCCAAGTCAGACAGTGAAGCCACCAATCCTGTCGTGGAAACAACCGATACCAATGCGAGGCCCCAAACCGCCGCAGAGGCTGAAAGAGCCGTGCCCATCGAGCACATTCAGCCCGTAATCCAGGAGACGACGTCGGTGGGCGAGTTAAAAGCCCTCTTCAACTACATGACCTGTACGGAGGTCCACACCTACGCCTTCAGCGTTGCGGCCAACGTCATCCTCTCGCTTTTTCCGTTCATCGTCCTCATGCTCACGCTGGCGCAGCGCGTCTTTCACTCTCCTGCCATGGTCACGGTCCTTGGGGAGTTCATCCACAGCATGTTGCCCAACAATCAGGACTTCGTCTGGAACAATATGAAAGTTCTGGCGAGTCCTCATCAGTCGACGAAGATCTTCTCAGTCATCATGTTGCTGGTTACCTCCACAGGCGTATTTCTCCCGCTGGAAGTCGCGCTTAACAAAGTCTGGGGCGTAAAAAAGAATCGCAACTATCTTGCCAATCAAGCTGTTTCGCTCGGCCTCGCGGTCGCCGTTGGTGTCCTCGTGATGGCGTCGGTAGCCTTCACAGCGTCGCAAAAGAGCGTTCTCAGCTGGATTTTTCTGGGGCATACAAACAATGTTTTCTTCGCCATCGCTGCTGGTGGTCTGCTCAAGTTCTGCGCGGTCATCGCAAGCATTATGTTGTTCTTCCTTATTTACTGGGTGCTTCCCAATCGCAAAGTGCCCGCGTTGGCTGTCCTGCCCACAGCTATTGTGGTTGGTCTCTTTTGGGAGTTGGCAAAGTACCTCTACGTGCTGGCGCTCCCGAAGTTGGACTTCGAGTCGGTCTACGGACCCTTTCGAGTGTCCGTGGGCCTGATGATGTGGGCCTTTATCTCCGGTCTTTTGCTCCTCGGTGGAGCGCACTTTTCCGCAACCCGCTGCACCCTCCGTCTGGCTAGAGAGGCTGAAGGACACTAATCCATGCTGTTTGGCCCAAGCTAAGGTTTGATCTGCATCGCTTTCACAGCAATGGCATACGGCCACCCGCCTGCCGGCAGAATTGTTAGCAACGCAGGCCCCATCTTCGAAGCAGTTCGAATTACGGCCACATCACCCGATTTCGAGTCCGCTGCCAATAGTAGATGCTCATCTGCAGAAAATGCCAGAGCATCTGGCCCGGTCCCTGTATGCAGGCTGGAGATCAGCCGCCCATCGTCGATCGAGTAGAGGCTCAGCGAGTCAGCACCGGAGTTTGAAACATAGAGAAAACCGTTATCGCCGCTGATCACTCCATGCGTCGGGCGATTGCCGATCGGATAGGTCGACCCGACCTCATTGGTCTGCGTCGAGATCTCCGACACCGTATCTGACATCAAGTTCGAAGCGAAAACCTCTCCGCCATCGCGCTTGAGCGTCAGGTTTGTGGGATTCTGGCCAACATCCAGCATGGCCAGTGGATGGTCGGACGTCAGCGACGAATCCTGTTTCGCCGCCCATGAGTCAGGTGCCGCGGACAAACTCAGGGCCATCACCTGATGACCCGCTCCGCACGCGATAAAGGCCTTCGAAGAGTCCGGCAAAACAACCGCGCTCGTTGGCCCGGGACAGCCCGTGTAGAAGTTCCGCAATGTCAGGGGTGCGCCCTGCTGCCCCGCCGCAGCGACTGAGAACAGAGACACACTGTCGGCGCGTGTATTCGTAACAACGAGCGTACGGCCATCCGGAGCGATTACAGCCTCGCTGGGCCCCTGCCCGGCTGACACCGTCGCCAGTACACGCCGCGCGTCCAGATCCAGCATAGAGATTGTGTTCGAGACGGAGTTCGCTACAAACGCTCGATGTCCGGTGGGGTCCACCGAAAGAGAGACCGGACAAGCCTGCACAGGGATCGTGGCGACCACCTGGTTTTGAGCCGTGTCGATGACAGAAACGGAGCCGGCAGACGCATCGCATTGCGAATTGACGACGTAG
>JAYVDT010000586.1:0-8870 GCA_043749265.1 Rhodanobacteraceae bacterium
GAAAACTTACGCTCGAGCTGTCTATCGCGCACGCGCAGTCGCTAAAGGATCGTCGGCAGGTCGTACGTTCGCTCAAGGACAAGCTTCGCCATGCGTTCAATCTTTCGATCGCGGAAGCGAATGAAGGCGGGACGATCTGGAACCAGGCAACGATTGAAGTTGCAGTTATTTCCAGCTCGATGCAGTCGCTTACACAGCATTTGGAGACGATTGATAAGGCGGCTCAGCGGATATGTGTATCCCTTGGCGCGGAGATCGCGGACTCTTACGCAGAAATTCTGGCCGATTAGCCTGATATTCTTGTACTTGCAGGACAGATCCTGCTGCAGCAAGGAAAGAAGCAGACCGCCATGCCTGAACCCCGCGCCAGAACCTACCACCGCAACCGAGTTGCCAACTCGTTTTCCGAAGAGATTGGCACAATGCTCGAAGGCGAACTGTCCGATCCGAGAATCTTTCCCTCTGTCGTCACGGAGGTTGTACTTGCACCCGGCGGTAAGTCCGCACGGGTCTTTGTGGCAGTGCATGGCGGCGCAGAGGAAGAGGCTTCGACGTTGGCGGCCCTCACGACGGCCCGCGGCTTTATCCGGGCGCAGATTCGTGATCGTATGGGCGTCCGACATGTGCCCGAGCTATCCTTCGCGATTGACCGCTCGGAGAAGATGACAGGGCGAATGGATGAGTTGCTGGGACGCATGCGGAAGCGCGATAAGAAGCGCGCTGACGCCTCGGGCGCATCCATTCCCACACCCACCGAACAGGCTTAGGGAGGGTCTCCTGCCGCTGAACTCTGATAGCCTTGGGACGCTCAACCTGAGAAACGCTTGACTGAACCAATTCAATCCGCCTCCGCCGGCGCGCCGAAGACCCACGCGATCCTGACATGGCTCCGAGCCTTTACCCGGAGTCCCGCCTTCGCTGCACAGTGGGAACTTGTCGTCCTTTTTTGTATTGGTGGGTTTCTGCTGCTGTACGGGCTGATGCCTTACTTTGGCGGTGATCAGCTTGGTCTTGTCGGGGCGGACGAACCTCGTTATGCGCAGATTGCCCGCGAGATGCTGGCGGTGCATGACAAAGCCTGCGGCGACCTACATGCTTCGTTGATCCCACATAGCTTAGCTCCGAAGGCGCTTGACGACTCCCTGCAATGCCTGCTTTCGGGCACGGTAACTCCGATTTTGTATGGCCAACCGTGGCTGGAGAAGCCTGCACTTTACTACTGGCGCGCTATGGGTTTCTTTCGGGAGTTCGGCGTTTCCGATTGGTCCGCGCGCCTTCCCTCAACCTCTGGCGCTGCCTTTCTGGTTCTGCTGATTTTTCTCCATATGCGACGGTTTCGACCAGGCGGTCATTTGGATGCAGCACTGATTACGGTCTCTGCGGTGGCAATTTTTTCGTTCTCTCGCGGAGCTTCAACCGACATGCAGCTTGCCGCGCCATTTTGTATCGGTATGCTGGGCTGGTACGCCTGGTATGAGACGGGCAGGAAATTCTGGCTCTTCGATCTTTACTTCTTTGGTGCAGCCGCCACGCTCGCCAAGGGGCCGATTGCACCCTTTCTTGCGCTTTGCACCATTTTTTTGTTCGTAGCGCTGCGGCGAGAATGGTCTCTGCTGCGCCGCACAATCTGGTGGCCGGGCGTTACGCTTTATCTGGTGATGGTTTTGCCTTGGTACATTGCCGTCCAGCGCCGGAACCCGACGTTTGTCAACGAATTCTTCCTCAATCACAACCTGAAGCGATTTGCTACGAACCAGTATCAGCACCATCAGCCAGCGTGGTACTACCTTATCGTTCTGATCTTGGGGCTGATGCCGTGGACTGCGGTTGGCTTCCGCGCGCTTGTAGATGCGGTTCAGATTGCGGTGGCTGAGTGGAGGGTACGGGGCAAAGGTGTTCGCTATCTGGGTCACTCCCGGGCTGGCGACGCCTTCCCAGAGTTTCTTGTGCTCTGGGCGCTCTTCCCGATCCTCTTCTTTTCCTTCTCCGGGTCGAAGCTGCCGGGATATATTCTTCCGTCGATTCCGCCGCTTACGATTCTTACCGGCGATTACTTATACCGCATACGTCGCACTGGGCTGGCACCATGGCTGCTGTGGACCCATGCTGCTTTATGCGCGATGCTTGTCTTTGTTCTGACGTTGGCGCCGCAGCACATGAAGTATGAGACGCTGATTCCATCAGCGGGCTGGCTTGCGATTGCTGGCACCGCAGCCGTATTGACCGCGCTGATCGTGGCGTTTGGCATCCGTCGGTTTGGGATCTCCCAAGTGCGCAATGTCACACTGGTTCCGGTAGTGGCGATCCTTATATTTCTGCTCGGCTTTCATGGGCGCGAGCTGGACCTGAACTATTCTTCCCGTCCACTGGCACAGGAGATTGCAAGGCAAGCACCGAATGATCGGCTGATCGCGCTCCAATCCGTGAAGCGTGACATGGATTACGGGTTGGCCTTCTACCGCAATCAGCCCATGATCCACTACGATCACGATGGGGTTCCTGCCGAGGAGCACATTCTGGTCTTACCCTCAAACGACCAGGCCGACCTGGACCGCTACCTTGCTGGCCGGATCTACATGCCCCTTTTTCTTTACGAGACGCAGGGGCTGGAGATATATCGGGTTCTCGCCAAAAGCGATTCGCCAACACTCCCGATCCGGGCAGATATATCTGCGACGACCCCGGCCGGCATGACACTTCGATAACTCAACGATGCATTAACGCTTTCAGGCCCTGCCCATGACCTCCCCGCAACAGCTCGAGATACTCGACCTCCGGCACTTTGGTGCGGGCCAGCTTCGTCCGCTGCTCGAAAGGGAGGCTGACGTCTGGGAGCGACGCCTGCGCTGGGACTATCGCAGCTCCACTGAGCTGCTTCTGCAGTATTTGGACTCGCGCATTCTGCCCGGCTTTGTCGCGCTGCACGACGGACGCATTTGCGGGTTTTCCTTTTGCGTCTACGAAGGGCAAAAGGCGGTCATCGGCGATATTTACGCAGATCCCACGCATCCTGAACCGCTCTCAGTCGTCAACACCCTCACCCGTCATTTGCTCGAGACGCTGAATGCCTCGCCCGATGTCCACCGGATCGAAGCGCAGCTTCTGCTCTTCGACTCGGACGCCCTGGTCTCCGCATTTTTCAAGCCGGGTAGCCGAACGCTGGCGGTCTATCCGAGGCTGTTTCTGGAGCAGGAGCTCGTGCATAACGGCAACAATCCGACCATCTTTCCATCACAGCTTGAGCTTTGCCGCTGGGCCCCGGCCTACTACCAGCCCGCGGCGGAGTTGATTCACGCCTCCTACGTTGGGCATATCGACGCGGAGATCAACGATCAATATCGAAGCCTGGCCGGCTCAATGCGCTTTCTGCATAACATCGTTCGCTTCCCTGGTTGCGGTACCTTCGATGCCCAATCTTCCTGGCTGCTGCGCGAGCGCAACCCGCGGGCCTGCAATCCGATTGTTGCAGTGTTGCTGTGCTCGCGCGTGGCCTCAGATGTTGCGCATGTGACTCAACTTTGCATCGCACCGGCATGGCGCGGGCGCGGCCTGGGGAAACTTCTGCTCGGTGAGTGCCTTCGACGCCTCCCCAGTGCCGGATACCGCGCGCTGACCCTGACAGTCACAGAAGCAAATACGCCCGCCGTGACCCTTTACAAGGGCGCGGGTTTCAGCATGCGGCAGCGCTTCGACGCGCTGGTTTGCGATCAGATTCAACACCCTCAGCCGATTTAGCGCCTTAGAACCTCGCTTAAACAGAGAAAGCGTGGCCAAGCGGACGTGATCTAAAGCACATTCGCGCGGAATGGACGCCGAGTATTCTGCCCACAAGTACGAGTGGGTGCCGTGCGGAAAGACCACGGCCTGTCCGGTTACTTGAGAGGAGTTTCATCATGAACCTCCTTGCGAAAATGATCAGGCCTCTTTTTTCCACAAAGGCGCGATGAGACACCTCGGCACTGATTCTATCGGGGACTACAGCGTTGCGAATGACATCAACAACCGCGGCCAGATTGTGGGGACCTTGGTGCCGATCAAACACGCTGCACTCGCGAATCCTGAGCAGGACAAGCATGACGACGGCGATAGCGATAAAGATTGGGACACAGATACAGACATAGACATAGACACAAAAGACAAGATTCAACAATCAACCGCAATCGCTTCCGTTACGTTGCAATAACAACGCTGCGGAGTAGAAGCTGGTCGATGAGAATCTACGCTGCCCGAGAGAGAGACTGCTCACGCCGGTCAGGAGTAACGCTGCGACCTCGCCAGAAGATGAGCCAGACGGCCGTACACATCAGGATGGCCCCCAGCGAATCAATGCCAACGTCGGAGATTGCGCCGGTGCGGCTGGGCAGGAAGGTCTGGTGCCACTCATCCATGCTGGCCACTACCGCCGTAGAAAGTACCGACGCCGCGCAGGACTGGATCCGCCACCCCGCAGTGCTGACTCCAAGACGACGCGAAAGCGTGTGTAGCCAGGACCGCAGAAATGTTAGCCCCACGAGACCATAGCCGGCGAGGTGCCCCGTCTTGCGGAAGATGTGGTGGCCAATCTGCCAGTACGAGTCCGTGATCGGGCCTAGCCAGTACTCAACGACAGGACGTAGCCAACTGCTGGTGTTGCCGGCAGAGAACTTAGCCGTAGACTCCATCGCGATGATGCCCATTGCAAAGAGCGTCGGCAACCATACGGCGAACCAGTAGAGACCCGACTCCTGCCGACGCACCTTCAGCGGGTTCGGACGGTTGAAGAAGACTGACGTCATGGACTTGAGAATACCAATGTGCAGTTACTCGACGTGGTAGTTGGGAGCCTCGCGCGTGATGACGACGTCATGCACATGGCTTTCTTTTAGCCCGGCGTTCGAGATACGCACAAACCTTGCGTTCTGTTGAAGTTCTTCAATCGTTCCACAGCCAAGATAGCCCATGCCGGAGCGCAGGCCGCCGACCAATTGATAGACCATCGCTTCAAGCGGTCCGCGATGGGGTACGCGACCTTCGATTCCTTCGGGCACAAACTTCGCCAAACGGTTGCCGCCAGAACTCTCTCGCGCGGTGAGCGACGGCCGTTCGCCGGCAGAGATCTCGTTCATATCGTCTTTGCCCTGGAAGTAGCGCTCGCCGGAGCCCTGGGCCATTGCGCTGAGGCTGCCCATGCCGCGGTAAGCCTTGAAGGAGCGTCCCTGGTAGAGAATCGTCTCGCCCGGGCTTTCGTCTACGCCGGCAAAGAGTGACCCCATCATGACGACGCTGGCTCCGGCTGCAATCGCCTTGGTGACGTCGCCCGAATACTTGATACCGCCATCCGCGATGACAGGGATGCCTCTGGGTGCGGCAGCGCGTGCAGCCTCAGAGATCGCGGTGATCTGCGGCATTCCGGCACCAGTGACCATGCGCGTCGTGCAGATGGAACCGGGCCCGATGCCGACCTTGATGGCATCCGCTCCGGCATCAATCAGGGCCATAGCGCCTTCATAGGTGGCGATATTACCGGCTAGCAGGCAGACGTTGGGGAACGCCTTCTTTACCTCAGCCACTGCCTCCAGCACGCGCGAGCTATGACCGTGTGCCGAATCGATCGCGAGTGCATCAACGCGCATCTCCACCAGCGCTGCGGCGCGTTCAAGGAAGTCGCCCGTTGCACCGATCGCACCGGCTACGCGCAATCTGCCCTGTGAGTCCTTGCTGGCATTTGGATATTTAAGCTTCTTCTGGATGTCTTTGACAGTGATAAGGCCCTTGAGTTCGTAGGCGTCGTTGACGACCAACAGCTTTTCCACCCGATGCTGATGCAGGATGTGTTCGGCCTCTTCGAGCGTCGTCCCAACGGGGACCGTGATGAGATTTTCCTTGGTCATCACGTCGCTGATCGGCAGATGCGTTTGTGAAACGAAGCGTAGATCGCGATTGGTCAGAATGCCCACGAGTCTGCGATTTTCCGTTACCGGGACGCCGCTGATCTTGAATCTCCGCATCATGTCGAGGGCAGCCGAGATGGGCTGACCGGGCGAGATCGTAACCGGATCAACGATCATGCCGCTTTCACTCCGCTTGACCTTATCGATCTCGCCGGCCTGCTGCTCGATGGTCAGATTGCGATGCACAACCCCAAGGCCGCCCTGCTGAGCCATTGCGATGGCGAGGCGGCTTTCAGTGACGGTATCCATCGCCGCAGACATGAGCGGAGTATTCAACACAATCCGGCTGGTCAGACGGGTCTGAGTGCTGACCTGGGTGGGAACTACATCGCTGTATGCGGGGACGAGGAGGACATCGTCAAACGTAAGGGCTTCAGGAATCGGCGTAATAATCATAAGTTTTGGCCCCGAGCACTGCCGGAAGCCACCCTGGTTAGAAAAAGCGCCGCCGTTGTCACGAGTTGATAGATTGTAGAGTCGGAGCGTCCCTAGAGCAAAATTGCACTCTATCCGTGACCATGTAACTTTACGTCCAGGCGATTTTCCTTAACCCTAAGTATTCAATGGAGGATTCGACTTCCGCGCTCCTTGGCGGAAACGTGGGCGACAAAAATACCCCATCCCCTTCCGTACAGAAGAAATTACCCCGCATGAGGTTGACTCCGAGAGAAGACAACACTGAAAACTCCTGCAAGGTCGAGACCCCCTCAGCTAGGATCCGGATATCGAGCAGGCAACAGGACGCAACGAGTCCATCAATGACCTTCTGTCGTCTCGGGCTCTCTTGAATTCTCCGGATAAGACTTCCTGTGAGCTTTAGAAACTGCGAGCCGCAGTTGTGAGGCATGTACTCTCCGGGGCTCACCTCATCGAAATCGCGGAGCACTGCGCCAAACCCGGCTTTGCGGCTCGCAGAGATTAGATTCCTTAGTGATTGCGGATCTATGTCCCGATCTCCGCCAATTTCCAGCAGGATCTGGTCTGGCTTTAAGCCAAAACGCTCGGTCATCCCGGAAACGTAGCTCAGGGATTCTTCTGCGTCAGTCGCGTCCGGCGTTAAGTCGATCGCGAGCTTCGAACCGCTCCAACTAGCAGGACTATTGCTTGCCATGTGGAAAGTCTTCGCGATTACGAATCGTTCCAAGACGATTTGCTCCCCGAGCGTCATTTCAGATGCAACTTCCACAAAACCCGCACCCGATGGCCCCGTCACAACGGCTTTGTATGCAAAAACCTCTCGAACTCGAGTTTCGAGCATTGGTTGGAGCGCAATAGAAATTTCTGCAAGTTGGATGCAACGTAAATTAGTGGCGGTCCAACCTGGCGTTGATGTAGACATGTGCCTCTCATGAAAAAAAATGATGAATTCGACTACGAGGCGCAATAGTATCACCTAGGTAACCACCTTGTGGGTACTATTTTTTCGTTAGGAGATAACTTTTTTCTTGGTGGTAATTTTGCTCTAACTCCAAACATCAAACTAGGAACGGCGAAGTATCGGCGAAACAGATTTAGAGCAGTCGTGATGTCTTATTGAATCTGAGGTGCAGCCGATGTATTATGGTTGTGGCAGACGAAGTTGTTCCGTTGTTTTGCAAATCCCGTGTACGCACCGGACATTGACGGAAACGATGAGTGGGCGAGAGCCCACTTTTTATTTGCTCTAAACGAATTTCGGGAATTCGCTCTTAATGGCCATCCAACTCGACCAAATCCGCACCCTCGCTGATCGCATCGCGGTCTCGCATTCGCTTGAAGTGGTCGATCTGGACTTCTCGGGCGGTGTCAAGTTCCGTACGCTGCGCATCTTCATTGAAAAAAATGCTGAGACCCGTGCCAGGCTTGCGGGCGAAGCAACCGCTGCTGACGGCGAGAACCCGCTACCTAAAGATGTTCCTACAGAGCTTCTCTCTTTCACCACTCACGAAGATTGCGCAGCCTTCGCGCAGGATTTCGGGACTGTCGTCGATGTCGAAGACCTGATCCCTGGCGCGGACTATACGCTTGAAGTGTCCTCGCCTGGCCTCGATCGCAAGCTTGTCACAACTGCCGATTTTATACGCTTTGCTGGTTCCCTTATCAAGGTTCAAACCTTCACCGCGATCGAAGGAAACCGCCATTTTCAGGGGCGACTCACCACTTTTGAGGACAACATCCTCACGCTTGACCTCGCCGCCATCAAACGAAAAAGCAAACCTAAAAAGGGCTTCGGTAAAGCCGAAAACAACATGGCCACCATTCCGTTTGCCAATGTAGAAAAGGCAAACCTCATTGCTGAAATCTAATCGCAGATATAAAGAGCAAACAGCTTAGAAGGGCGTGTATTTATGGCAAGTAGTGTTCTTTATCAATCGATTGAGACGTTGAGCCGGGAAAAGGGCATTGAGCCCGAGATTGTCGTCGCCGCCATTGAGGACGCTATCGCCCTGGCGACCCGTAAGTATTACAAAACGCAGGAAAACATGCGTGCCGAGATGGACCGTGAAACCGGCGAGATCCGCGCCTACGTCTACAAGACCGTGGTCGATACACCCGAACTCGTTACCGATGAGACCAATGAACTTACCCTCGACGCAGCGCGCGAGCTTGCTCCGGAAGTTGAGGTCGGCGGTGAACTTCGTTTCTACAAAGACACTAGTCCTCTCGGCCGTATTGCCGCGCAGATGGCCAAGCAGGTCATCTTCCAGAAAGTCCGCGAAGCTGAGCGCGACACCGTTTTCAATGAGTACAACCACCGGGCCGGTGAGGTCCTCAACGCCACGGTAAAGCGTCTCGAACCCATGGATGTCATCTTCGATCTCGGCAAGGCAGAAGCCCGCATGCCCAAGCGCGAGCAGTCACGGCTGGAGCAGTTCGCCGTCGGCGAGCGAGTCCGTGTGGTGCTGCTGCGCGTCGATCGCGCCGCCAAGGGCCCGCAGGTCATCGTCTCCCGCGCTGCCC
>JAYVDT010000587.1:0-8867 GCA_043749265.1 Rhodanobacteraceae bacterium
TGAAACAGACAGAATTCCGGTTGGACCGCGGGTCCTGGGTTCGGTGGGTAAGGAAAACACAATGAGCAAGAATCTCGTGATCGTTGAATCACCGGCGAAGGCCAAGACGATTAATAAATATCTCGGGTCGGATTACACGGTGGAAGCCTCCATTGGGCACATCATGGACCTGCCGAAGAATGATATTGGCGTGGAGCTGAAGCGGCGGACGTTTGAGCCCACGCTGATCGTTTCGCCGGGCAAGGAAAAGATCGTTGAGCGCCTGCAGAAGCTGGCAGCGAAGGCGGACCATGTATTCCTGGCGCCTGACCCGGATCGCGAAGGCGAGGCGATTGCCGCGCATCTGGCGATGCAGTTGAAGCCGGTACTGAAGGCTGGCGCGAGTATTCAACGCGTAACCTTTAATGAGATCACGCAGAAGGCCGTGAAGGCTGCGTTCGCGAATGCTCGCGAGGTAAACGAAAACCTGGTGGATGCGCAGCAGACGCGGCGCGTGCTGGATCGGCTGGTGGGATATCAGATCTCTCCGCTGCTTTGGGACAAGGTACGGCGTGGGCTCTCCGCAGGGCGTGTGCAGACGGTTGCGCTGCGCATGATTGTGGAGCGGGAACGCGACATCAATGCGTTTGTTCCGGTCGAAAACTGGACGATCGACGCCTTGCTGAGTGGTGGTGCAGGGCCGGAGTTCAAAGCTCGCTTTACGGGCATTGATGGCAAGCGTGCGACGGTGGCGAACGGCCTGGATAAAGAGGGCAAGCCGCAGGTGATCGCCAATGCGCTGCCGGACAAGGTCGCTGCCGATGCGGTGGCGGCGCAGCTTGAGCGGGCAACGTGGAGCGTCAAATCGGTTGAGAAGAAGGAGCGGAAGCAGAATCCCAAGGCTCCGTTCACGACTTCAAAGCTGCAGCAGGAGGCGGCTGGTCGGCTGGGCTTCAACGTAAGACGCACCATGGGCGTGGCGCAGAGATTGTATGAAGGGATCGACATCAAGGGCGAGACAGTGGGTTTGATTACCTACATGCGTACTGACTCGACGCGCGTTTCTGACGATGCCATTGCGGAGGCGCGGGAGTACATCGGCAAGCTGGGGCCGCAGTATCTGCCGGGTAACCCGAACGAATACAAGACGAAGAACGATGCGCAGGATGCGCACGAATCGATTCGTCCTACGCATGTGGAGTTTGTGCCGGACGAGATTCGGCAGTATCTGTCGGAAGAGCAGTACAAGCTTTACAAGCTCATCTGGCAGAGGCTGGTTGCAAGCCAGATGGTGCCGGCGGTGTTCGACCAGACGACGGTGGAGATTGCAGCCAGGGCTGACCGCACTTATGACTTCCGGGTGTCGGGGTCGGTGCTGAAGTTCGATGGATTTTTGAAGGTTTATGAGACTGTTCCCGCTGCCGGTGCGGAAGAAGCAGATGAGGAAGAGAGTAGCGAGAAACGGTTGCCGGGATTATCGAATGGCCAGGCGCTGACGAAGAACCGGGTCCTGCCGGAGCAGCGCTTTACCGATCCACCACCGCGCTTCAATGAAGCTTCGCTCGTAAAGACGCTGGAAGAGAACGGCATTGGGCGGCCTTCGACCTATGCGTCGATCATCAACACGATTCAGGATCGGGATTATGTGAAGAAGATTGGCGCCAAGTTTGTGCCAACTGAGATTGGAATGGTCGTCACCGAATTACTGGTGAAGAACTTTCCTTACATTTTTGAGACGGGCTACACTGCCAAGCTCGAAGGCGAGCTGGACGCGGTTGAGGCCGGTCAGGAGCGCTGGACAGACTTGCTGAATGGGTTCTACGGACATCTCGAAGATGAGCTGAAGGTGGCGTCTTATGAGATGGAAGAGATCAAGCGGTGGGAGAAGCCGACGGACGAGATCTGCGAAAAGTGCGGTTCGCCGCTGTTGCTGAAGTGGGGCAAGTTTGGCAGCTTCTTTTCCTGCAGCACATTCTCTCGGGCGAAGGCTTTGACGATCGCCGCGGCTCCGTGGAAGAAGGATCCAAAGGCGCTGTTGAAGAAGGTGCAGGCCGCGTTCAGTTTCCCGATGATCGTAAAGGCAGTCACGTTCGACGAGACTAACTTCGAGATTCGAGTCGAAGATGCCAAGGAGTTTACGAAGGCAGTCGCCCTGGCTAAGGGCAAGGGCAAGAAAGTCACGGCCGAACCAGTGAGCTGCGACTTTACCAAGGAAAACTTTGCGGCCAAGCCGGACCTGTCTGCGCCGGGTGCGGATGAGGCTCCGGAGGAAGAGTTTTGCGATAACTGCGGACGGTTGATGGTGTTGAAAAATGGTCCATGGGGTCCGTTCATGTCGTGCCCGGGCTACTCGGATGACCCGCCGTGCAAGACGATTCGGAAGCTGACGCAAAAGGTGCAGTCGAAGCCACCGGTAACCTTGGATGAGCCTTGCCCCAAGTGCGGTAAGCCGCTGCTGCAGCGGGATGGCGCCTATGGCGAGTTCATTGCATGCTCGGGATACCCGAAGTGCAAATATGTGAAGCAGGACTTGCTGGATGTGCGGTGCCCCAAGGATGGTGGCGATATCGCCGTGCGAAAGAACAAGCGTGGCGATGTATTTTATGGCTGCGTAAATTATCCAAAGTGCGACTTCAGCTCGAACATGAGGCTGGTGGATGAGAGCTGCCCGAAGTGTGACGCAGCTTACTTGGTCGAGTACGGGAATAAAGAAGGTACATATCTCGTATGCCCAAATAATCGGGAGTTCCTGCCCAAGAAGCGGCCCAAGAAGGGTGCGTCGGTGGAGATTCCCACTACGCCGGAGTGTACCTATGAGAAGTTGATTGGACCGCCGAAGGCGAAGGAATTAGAAGAGGTTGCGGAGGCGGTTGCGTAAGAGCCAATGCAGGTTCTCGGAATAACAACCAAAATGCCCGCATCCCCTCTTGCGAATTGCAAGTAAAAAACCCGGGTCTCAGACACAAAACCTGGAACCCGCGGATTTATCCGCGCAGGAGACGTGTGGCTGCGGATGCTAAGTCGCCTCTGAAGTTGTATGAGTTGCGGACCGAGGTTGGATACGTGAGGCTCGGGACGTAGTGATGGGATTAAGTCCGGCAAGTGCGGAAGAGATGATTGCGCTCGAGTGGGCTATCAGCTCCCAGAAGAGTGCTTACTGGCGGCAGGTGGGCACCTATTTTGAGATGGCGGCGGCGGTCTTTGTATTGTGGGATGCGCTCGATCCGGAACTCTTTTCTCGACACGATCAGAGCCGATTGGGCAGCCGTTCATACCGAAGCTGTCGAGGTTGATCGAGGTGTACCCGGCGATGCAGGATCGGTACATAGTGATGCTGGCGCGGGGCACAGGCTCGGAGCAAACAGAAGCCGCAACCGGAGCAGCGCCCTTAACCCTGAGGCTGATGAGTTGATGAAGAATGTGATTTCGATCGTTTTCGTTTTCGTCGCAGGCAGTACGTTTAGCCTCCTTCCAGCCCAGACAGCAACGCCTGCCGGAGTGGGTGTGAGCGTCAATCAGAGCGTTGATGTGATGACGACGGTCGAGCCATTGCCGCTGTCTGCGAACGATCGCTCCGTCAAGATACTGGATATTCGGGAACCGCCTCTGTTGTTGAACAGCTTGCCGGAATATCTACGGCTGGACGCTTCCGTCAACGTGCAGGCACGCGGCGGCAATGGGGTGCAGTCGGATATTTCGCTGCGTGGCACAACGTTTGAACAGACGCTGGTGCTGGTGAATGGGCTGCGCATCAACGATCCCGAGACGGGCCATTTGAACTTCGATATCCCAGTGCCGCTGGAGGCGGTGGCGCGGATGGATGTGCTGCATGGGGCGGGTTCGACTTTCTACGGCTCGGATGCGATTGGTGGCGCGGTGAACCTGGTGACGGACCAGCCTGCGTCGGCGTCGTTGCTGGTGAAGGCGGGGTTCGGGAGCTATGGCGGAGAAGAGCAGCACCTGCGTGCGGATTATGTGAAGGGATGTCTCGCCGAAGAGTTGAGTGGGAGCCGCGATGTGTCGAGTGGTTTCATCGCGGACCGTGGATATCACGAGAATTTGTTGGCAAGTGAGACCTGGCTGAACTCGCATCTGGGGACGACGGATGTGCTGCTCTCGGGCAGTGATCGTCCCTATGGAGCGAACAAGTTTTATGGGGTCAAGTACGACTCGTGGGAGCGGACGAAGTCGTGGTTTGCCGCGGTGGAGCAGCAGCTTGGGCCGAAGACTGCAGTGAGCCTTGGGTATGTGCGGCGTACGGATTTGTTTGTTCTGTTCAACAAACGGCCGGCTGTGTACGAGAACAATCACGTGGCGACTTTGTGGACAGGCGCGTTGCGGCGCGTGGACCGGCTGGGTTCAAATGCTGACTTTTCGTATGGGCTGGAGACGGATGTTGACGGCATCCAGAGTACGAACCTGGGGCAGCATGGACGCAACAATGGCGCAGGCTATGCGAATCTTTCACTGCGGGCGCTCGGACGTTTCGCCCTGACAGCCGGTGCGCGGGAAGAGATTTATGGGGGCGGCTCGGTGTTTTCGCCGAGCGCTGCGTTGGCGTTTACGGCGGCGAAGAGTGTGCGGCTCAGGGCTTCCGTGGGGCATGGCTTCCGGCTGCCGACTTACACGGATTTGTACTATTCCGACCCGGCGAGCATTGGGAATCCGAAGCTAAAGCCGGAGTCTGCGTGGAGCTACGACGGCGGGCTGGATTGGACGCCAGGGGGACGGGTTACGGGGAGCGTGGGTGCGTTCCGTCTGCAGCAGAAGGACAGCATTGACTACTCGAAGTACTCGCTTTCGGCGAAGTGGCAAGCTACAAATGTGAACGACTTGAACCTCACCGGGGCGGAGGCGAGTCTGAAGCTGCGGCTGAGTGGGTCGCAGCGGCTTCAGCTTGGGTATACGGCGATTCAGGCCGCGGCGACTCCGGCTGGGTTGATCTCCGAGTATGCGTATAACTACGCGGCACAGAATGCCGTGTTGTCGTGGACCGTTGATTTCAGGGGGAAGGTAGTGGCCTCGACTCAGCTGGGAGTGGTCCAGCGGACGGGGCGCACGGCGTATCCGCTTTGGGATGTTTCTGTGGCGAGGAGTGTGGGGCGGGTGCGGCCTTATGTGCGGGTAACGAATTTGGGGAATACGGGGTATCAGGAGATTCCGGGGGTGGTGATGCAGGGCAGGGCGGTGATGGGTGGGGTGGCTTACTTCATGCGGGGTGCGGTGAAGTAGGGGCTCGGGCCTACTGAGGTGACGGAAGCAGTGGCAGAGGCCGATCCCTGTATGGACCGGCCTCGGCCTTCCCTAATGACCCGGGCCTGGAAGACAACTGCATACGCCTCCGCTGCAGCAGGAATGAGAGCCGGGCCCACAAGTTACGGAGCAGCCACCCGCTGAGCAGCCAGTCGATCCAGGGCCGCCAGCCTGGCATATGGGGGCGGGGCCAACACCAGATGGTTTTGGAGTTAAAGCACTAGTCCCCGTCGAAGGCGATAGTGGAGTCAGTGAAAACGGCTCCAAGATTGCGGCTTGTGACCTGGTATATGTCCCCGTGGTGCTCAGTTGGAGCATCTGGTCCGGCGCCAGGGGTGTGACTTCACCATACCTTGCAATCTGAAAGACTTGAAAACGATCCATTTTCCAGTCCTTCAGGGTTTCAGGTGTTGTCGATCCTGAGAATGCGAAAGCCAATATTGGCGCAGGACTCTCGTTTCCCTCTGGAGACACGATGAGGGTATCGTCGCTCGTCAAAACGCGTCCATTTCCAGCCCATGCATAAGGATAGTGGGTGAAGTCGCCACGTACAAGGAACACGATTTGCTTGGATGTTGGGCTTAGTTGTAGGGGCGAATCGATCGAGATCATTACCTGGCGCAGGTTTGCGTTGGGAATTACGCTGATTCTTCCTTGTACGGCCGAGACCCGCCGAACAGGAGGAGCTACTTGAGCAGAAGACGTTTCCTGCACGGGGGAGGAAATGCTGGCAAAGGCTGTCAGGCAGGCGACCAAACCAGCCTGAAGGGAGAATCGGAGCGCATAAGTCATCGATTGCACCTCAGCTCCGTCCAATGTATACGCGCTCAAAATTCACGTCAAGAAATTTTACTTAGCTATTCTTCGTTTCCACGGAGCTTCAATATCACCCCAAAATCTTCAAGCGTGGTGGTGTCGCCGGTTACGGTGCCGGTGGTGGCTAATTCGCGGAGAAGGCGGCGCATGATCTTGCCGGAACGGGTCTTGGGAAGCATCTGGGTGAAGCGGAGGTCGTCGGGGCGGGCGAGCGCTCCGATTTCCTTGGCGACCCATTGGCGGAGTTCCTGCTTGAGCTCCTCGGTGGCTTCGTGACCCTCTTCGAGCGTCACAAACGCGGCGATGGCCTGACCCTTGAGTTCGTCAGGGCGGCCAACCACGGCAGCTTCGGCTACCTTGGCGTGGGCTACGAGGGCAGACTCGATCTCCATAGTGCCCAGGCGGTGTCCGCTGACGTTGATGACATCGTCGACGCGGCCCATGAGCCAGTAGTAGCCGTCCGCATCGCAACGTGCGCCATCGCCGGTGAAGTAACTGCCGGGAAACTCGGAGAAGTAGGTAGCCTGGTAGCGGGCGGCGTCGCCATAAATCGTTCTTGCCATCGAAGGCCACGGCTTGCGGATGACGAGAAGGCCTCCCTGGCCGGGGCCAACGGGCGTTCCTTCCTTCGTGACAACCTCCGGCACGATGCCGAAGAAGGGTCGCGTGGCGGAGCCCGGTTTGGTAGGGACGGCGCCCGGGATCGGGCTGATAAGAATGGCGCCGGTTTCGGTCTGCCACCAGGTGTCGACGATGGGGCAACGTTCTTTGCCGATCTCGCGGTGATACCACATCCAGGCTTCCGGGTTGATGGGTTCCCCGACCGTGCCAAGCAGGCGCAGAGAGGCAAGCGAATGGTTCTGGACCCAGTGATCGCCCCACTTGATGAAGGCGCGGATGGCGGTCGGGGCGGTGTAGAAGATGGAAACCTTATGGTCGTCTATGATCTTCCAGAAACGGTCGTTCTGCGGCCAGTTCGGCGCGCCCTCGTACATCATGACGGTCGCGCCGTTCTGTAGCGGCCCATAGACAACGTAGCTGTGGCCGGTAACCCAGCCAATGTCGGCGGTGCACCAGTACACATCGTCCTCGCGGAGGTCAAAGACGTACTTTGACGTGAGGTAGGTGCCGACGGAGTAGCCGCCGGTCGTGTGAACGAGGCCCTTGGGCTTGCCTGTGGTTCCCGAGGTATACAGGATATAAAGCGGGTCCTCGGAATCCATGGGCTCGGCCGCGCAGGTAGGCGAGGCGCTGGCCATGGCATCATGCCAGTAAACGTCGCGCCCCGAGACCATCTTGACGGGAGTCTGGGTGGCCGGGGAGCATTCGACGGTCGCTCGCTGATACACGACGACATTCTTGACCGTCGGGCACTGCTCCAGGGCCTCATCGACGATGGCTTTCAGCTTGATCTCGCCACCGCGGCGGTAGCTGACGTCCTGGGTGAGGATCGCCACGCATTGCGAGTCGTTGACGCGGTCTACGATGGCGTGGGCTGCAAAGCCTCCAAAGATGACAGAGTGGATGGCCCCGATGCGGGCGCAGCCCAGAAGCGCAATGGCAAGCTCAGGACACATCCCCATATAGACGGCGACACGGTCGCCCTTCTTGACGCCAAGATTCTTGAGGACGTTGGCGAAACGCTGAACCTGTTCATGAAGTTCCGCATATGTAAGACGGCGGACTTCGCCGGGCTCACCTTCCCAGATGAGCGCGGCTTTATCGCGGCGAGGGCCAGTGGCATGTCGGTCGACGCAGTTGTGTGAGAGATTCAGCTTTCCCCCGTTGAACCAGGTGGCGGACCCCATCTCTCCCTCTACAACGGACCTGAACGGAGTGAACCAATCAATTTCGGCGGCGGCTTTGCGCCAAAAGGCGTCAGGGTCTTCGATGGAGTGCTTGTACATCGCCTCGTACTCTGCAAGCGATTTGATTTTCGCCTCGGCAGCAAAGGAAGAAGGCGGAGGAAAGACCCGGTTCTCGCGCAGAAGCGAATCCATGTTGGTGCCCGGAGATGCGGTATCGACAGTGATGGACAAGCGAGATTCCCTCGAAGTAGCGATGGCTAGAATGCTTTGGAGCGACCAGAAAAAGGTACGCTACGGCGCAGAAGAGAGCAATTGCAACGAACGATGCTTGCCAAGTTTAGTCTGCTAAAAAAAATAGTCGAGAAAGGCTGTGCAAGCGTGCTGTGCGAAGTGTACAAACACTTAGTTTGTTCCTCGCATAAAATAAAGATGTCTGAACGGGGTTTCTTCGCATGTTGTCTTTCCTTGATCGTGATCGTTCTATAGCACCGGCTGGGTATAGCCGATGGCTTGTTCCTCCGGCTGCGTTGGCCATCCACCTCTCTATTGGCCAGGTTTACGCGTTTTCCGTGTTCAAGAATCCGCTTCTTGCTATGCATGCTGCGGATGGCTCGACGTGGAATCTGAAAGCGATTGGCTACGTCTTTTCGATCGCCATCGCCTTTCTCGGAATCTCTGCAGCTCTGTTTGGCGCTTGGCTGGAGAAGGCTGGTCCGCGGCGTGCCATGTTTTACGCAGCAATTTGCTTTGGCTCAGGCTTCTTTATCGCTGCCGCGGGCGCAAAGATGCATTCGCTGGCACTGATTTATCTGGGTTACGGCGTTGTTGGTGGCATGGGGCTCGGGCTGGGGTACATCTCGCCCGTGTCAACGCTCATCAAGTGGTTTCCAGATCGGCCAGGCCTCGCAACGGGACTTGCGATCATGGGCTTTGGCGGCGGCGCAATGATTGGCGGACCGCTCGCCAACCAGTTAATGGCGCACTACAAGGCAGTCGGGCAACCATCGATTC
>JAYVDT010000588.1:0-2647 GCA_043749265.1 Rhodanobacteraceae bacterium
CCGTGCCCATCGCGACTTTTTCATAACCCAGCCGTGAGGGCAGGCGAAGCTCGATCGTGCTCAGAGTCTTTCCCTTCAATTCAGCCTCCCCGATGCGTAGAACTGCCTGCGGCGACTGACAGTAGAGTAGCAGCACCCAACGATCAAACATTACCTCTTTCGAGCCAAGTAGCAGGAAAGACAACAAGTTAGGAACCGATGTTTGCGGCGCGGAGAGACTGCGTTCACGTGCAGGTTGCGGGCGGAGCCAGCGGGCTAATCCCAGTACAAGCAAGGTTAGCCCGTTAACCGGTAGTTCGATTCAGGCCCAGAGCCACCCCTCAAAGCGCCTATATTGCCTACGGCGTTGCCCATGAATTCATCCACCTTGGCTTCATCCAATTATCGAATTCTAAGAGCGGGATTGGACGCTACACGGAAATCCACATCGTGCCAAGCTTCCCGATCATCCTTGGATGGCGGATGTGATGTGATTCAACTCAGCTGCGATCGAGTGAAACGGAGAGTCCTTGCTCTTCGTTGTAATGGGAGGCGTGACCATGACTTCGCAGAAACTCGCGTTGCCACCGGCCATCGCGGCCGCCAGCCTGCCGACGCTCTTTCGGGCTGTGCCCTGGTACGCTCCGTATCGCCATCTGTTAGGTTCATGGCCTCCACTCTGCCGCTGGTTATCGAGCCACCTTCTTGCAGGACTTCTTGTCTCCCAAGTCACAGGCTTTGGTGTATAGCCCTACTGCGTTGCCCTTATCCTTTGCTAGCCCTAGCCCATCTTCGTAGAGAACGCCCAGGTTGCCACAGGATTCGGCATGTTGCCCAATGCATGCCTTAAGCCAGTAGATTCTGGCCGAATCGTAATCCACGGGGATGCCTTCTCCCCGGCCGTAGATATGACCAAGGCCGGCGCATGCGAGCACTTCATTCCCATCACACGCTTGCTTAAGAAGATTGATGGCGGTGCGCGGATCCTTTTTAACTCCTTTACCGCGAGAGTAAAGAACGCCAAGATTCATGCAGGCGGTTTTATCGTCGAGATCGCAGCCTGTGCGATATAGGAGTGAAGCAGACCCATAGCTGTGCGGTACTCCGGCACCTTGCTCGTATAGAAGCCCTAAATTGAAACAAGCTGCGCCAAACTTTCGATCACATGCCTCCTTGAAAAACGAGGCAGCCCGCTTTTTGTTCTGTGCTACGCCCTCGCCGTTACTGAACAGCATTCCGAGATTGTTACAAGCCTCGTCCAGCTTTGCATCACAGCTTTTCTGATAGAGCTCAGCGGAAATGCTTCTATCTTGAGCCACACCGGTGCCGTCGTAATAGAGGAAGCCGAGTTGCTCACATCCGGCGGGGTCCCCCAGCTTGCAAGCTTTGCTAAAGAGAGCAAAGGCCTGTTCATAGTCTCTGATTCCTTTGGTGGCATTCAAGAGGTCTATCCCTGCTTGCGCGCAGTCCTTCGCAATTCCAGCATCACATGCGCTGCATGCGACGCTTGTTTGCGGCTTCTGCTCAAGTTCCTGACCTCGGGTTTCGAAAGTCGTAAAGAAAATGAGTATCGCAACGGCGAGACCTGGAATTGACCTAAGACAACGACTCGGCAACTGTCCGAACGTTTTCAATACAACGCCGCTCATACTACGGAAAATGCGCATACGGATTACGATACTAGAGGGTACCGAGGGATAAGCGATACCTATGCGGATGAGGGTTCTGGGCAGGGCGAGTTTGATTCGGTGAGACTGCTAGACGTTATCAGGAGCCCTATCCATTGGACCCCCGGCCACATCTTTCGAGTCCACCCATTCTCCGGTGAGCTCAAGGCTCGGACGAACAATGTCCCAGAACACCTGATAGCCGGTGAGGAATACCTAATCGATTACACCTACCACAAGGTAGTACCACTTGAGAGCTACTTGAGCTTATCCATCACTTCTGAAGTTCATGTGTAATTTCGTGCCTTCGCGTAAGGTTGGTTTGAAGCAGGGACCATTTACCGAAAGCGGCAGAATCTTGAACGCCACGCAACTGGGTTGATCAACTACAGGCACGTTCAGGATAGGTGCAAAAGTTGGTCTCAGATGAGACGTATCGAACATGGATCCTCTACATGGCTGGCTCGGCCGCCGCGTTTCGGAGGGCCGAAATCTCGTTGCGTCAAACATTATTGAGCCACCCGGACCGTGGATTTACCCGACTTCCTCTCACAGGAAAAGATTGATATGGTTTCAGAGTCCAGGACAAAGAGACATTCAGTTAGTGTGAAGCGGAGTGACGATGGGCGAAGAATCCAATGACCAGCCAGATGCGGTGAATCCTTCGCAGACTCTACCGTCGCCCCAGTATCCAGCGCCCGGAGTCGTGTTACAGGGAACTGTTCTCGTTCTGCTGCAATTCGATGTTTGCGAATCGATCGATCTGGATCGACTGCGGGACCTTCTTCCACAGCATTCAGCTGTAGCTCTAAAGGCCAATCCGATTGCGCCTGGATACGTACGCTATCAAAGGCCCCCTGTAGTCGAACCACTGGAAACGCTGGTGTTGGAGAGTGGCGAGACACTGTCCGGAGGTATCAAGTATTACGACTACGGAGTGTTGAGCGTCGTGCTGCATTCGCCATTCGTTGGCGATTGGCAAGATCTTCTGCTTCTGGCGA
>JAYVDT010000589.1:0-8835 GCA_043749265.1 Rhodanobacteraceae bacterium
CGTCCGGTGATTTGCTCTTCCCGGAACGAACTTCTAGACTGAGGCTTAGAAATCCCCTCGGCAATCATCCGTTCGACCGTTTTGCTTTCTCGGCCAACCGCCGCGCGAGCCGGGCAGAACGGGAAGGAATAAAAAGCTCAATGCGCAGGTTCGTCACTCTAGCAGTTCTGCTCCTCTTCACAGTCCCCTTTGGCGTCTCTTTCTCCGGCTGCTCCAAAGCCGCGGTCGCGACGTTTTGCAACGGTCAAAACTCTGGTGTCGTGGTCGGACAGACCACCACACTGGACCTGGAACCACGCCTCACCGGCATCTCGCTCAACCAAGGCCAGATCGGCTCTGTTTCGAGCCCGTCCGCCAAGGATTGCAAAGGGACCAGTACCAGCGTGACCAGCGTGGCCTACGGGTCTACTGACATCACGCTCGTCGACGTGGTTCCGCAGACCGGCCGCATCTGCGCTGGTACGTGGAACAGGCAGACCGGCGGCGGGATCCCGGACTACACCGTCTGCACTCCGACCACGCGCTCGGGAACGGCCTTCATCACCGCCAGCTCACAGGGCGTTACTTCCAATCCCCTTCCGGTCTACGTTCACCCCATCGTCACCAGCATCCTGCTTGGGCCACCGTCCACCAACTGCAGTACGGACCCCGCCAGCAACTGCTATGACACCGCGCAGGTCAACGGCGCGTGCCTGCCTAATCCCATCGCAGTGAAGGCCTACGACGGGAATTCCTGCCTCTCGCAGGGTTCGAGCGCACAGCTTGTAGCGCGTGCATTCAAGGGCACAGACGTGAGCGCCGCCGGGAACAACATCAGCTGCCTCGTCGGTCCGCTCACCTTCTCAGCTTTGAATGCCTCGGTCGTCACGATCGACACTAATGGACTGGCCACCGCCTCGCAGCCCGGTTCCTCCGTCATCAACGCGGCAAATAGCCAGGCATCCAGCTCTGCCGGCTTCTTTTCGACCTGCCCTCCACAGTCCATCGTTCTGGCCCCCGCAGGATCCACGACTCCCCCGACGGCTCCAATCCCTGTGAATCAAAATACCGCGCAGACTCTTGTCGCTACCGTAACGGACACCAAGGGTGCGCCCATCACCAACGTACAACTGGAGTACGTCTCGACGACGCCGACGACGATTCCGACGAGTGGCAGCGTCATCACCCCCACGTTTCCCGGTTCCGCCGCCATCACGGCCATCTGCCAACCTCCCAGCTGCAATTCTTCGCCGTTCAACCTCATCGGCCTCTTCGGGAATGGCACACCGATCACCTCAAACCCAGTTCAGATCAATGCGAAGGGCACAAGCAACTCAACCGTGCTTTACATCGGCTCAACGAACTCACAATACCTGCAGCCGGTGGACTTCACCGTCACCACCCAAAGCGCGTCTGTTCGTCTTCCTTATGTACCAAACTCAATGGTCATATCGGAAGACTTGTCAACGATCTACATGGGCTCCTCCACCGAGATCATGGTGTTTAGCACCCCTTCGAACGCAGTCTCCCGCCAGGACACTCAGGTCGTCGGCACAGTCCTTGCCGTGTCTCCGGATAACAACACCGTGGTCATCACCGACCCCAGCCGAAACCTGATATACCTCTACGCTTCGAGCGGCACGGTCACCACGGAGTCCGGTGGAATCGCCACCCGCGCTCAGTTCAGCCCCGACTCGCAGACGGTTTACATCACAACGACCGATGGCCGCCTACTCGTCCACTCAACCTTCACCGGTTGGACCTCAGTTCCACTGGCAAACGTAGCCTCTGACGTTGCCGTTACGGTTCCGAATGCGGGCGTCTATCTCGGTGGTGCTCCCGTCACGGCCCGGACCAATTGTCCCGCCACTTCGGTGACCGGATCTGGACTGGCCTCTCAGACTACCAACGTCTTCTACCCACAGGTGGACGTCACCTCTGCCAACGCAAGCCGTATCGCAGCAACCAACGACGGTGTCCATATTCTGGGTGCTTCCACAACGGCCTTCACAGATATAACCACTAACACCAAAGGCGGTGGCTGCCCCGTTGCCTTTACCAGTTCGACGGGGGCGCCAAAGCCTCTTGGCGTCGCAGCAACAGCCATTACAAATGTCCTGCCGACGTCCGACTCCGCCTTTGCACTCGTCACCTACCAGGGCTCGGGCGGCGTGGTACCGCAGTATGCGCCGGCCAGCGGAACGCTTAGCTCGATCGCGCTGCAGCAAACTGCGAGCGGGGTGCCGCTCGCGCCGGTTGCAGGTATTGTGAGCTCAGATAACCAGACGGTCTTCATCGGGACCTCCGGCGACAATTTGGTCCACAGGCTGACCCGCGGCGTAAACGGCTTCTCGGATACACTCGCACCCATAATCCCGGCGTTGCCTGGATTCACGGGTGGCATCGCAACTCCGGACCTCCTCGTACAGAAGCCTCGCAAGTCGACTAGCTAATCAGTCTGGTTTCAGACAGTGAAGCGCTCTCCGCGGAGAGCGCTTCACTGTCTCGCAAGGATTTCTAACTAACCCAGACGGGCCTTCATCAGATCACGCGCCACTGCATCCAACACGCCGTTCAAAAAATGAATCGACTCCGGCGCCGCGTATCGCCGCGCAACCTCCAGCGATTCGTTGATTACAATCGCTGCCGGCGTCTTGGGGTAACCCAATAACTCCGCAATGCCACTGCGCAGTAGGTTACGATCGACCACCGGCATGCGCTCCAAGCGCCAGTTTTGTGAGTGCAGCTCGATGAGTGCATCAATCTCCTCGCCGCGGCTAATTGCGATGCGATAAAGATCCTCCGCAAAACCACGAGTCTCCTCATCCACATCCGTCACCGAAGCCCAGAACAGCTTGCGAACCTCATCCGGCGTCTGTTTGCCAAGGTCGCCTTGAAACAACATCTGCATAGTTAATTCGCGCGACTTTCTGCGAGTTCCCATTACGCCGCGCCTTTCAATTTCCGTTGAATCGAGACCATCTCGATTGCAGCCGAAGCCGCTTCAAATCCTTTGTTTCCGGCCTTGAGTCCAGCCCGGTCCAGCGCCTGCTCCAATGTCTCGCACGTCAGCACACCGAACGCATGCGGCACGCCTGTCTCCTGCTGCGACTGTCCAATCCCGCGCGCAACTTCCGTGTAGATCGCCTCGTAGTGGGCAGTCTCTCCGCGCAGCAAGCAGCCCAGCGTAACGATCGCATCGACTGTCTTCTTCTCTGCAACGGTCCTGGCGGCATTCGGAATCTCCCAGGCCCCAGGCACTCGAATCACCTGAATATCCGTCTTAGCGGCCCCGCTCCGTCGCAAGCAGTCCAGCGCGCCCTGCAACAGCCGGTCCGTGATGACCGTATTCCAGCGTGTCGTGATGATGGCGAACTTCATGCCTTCGGCCGACAAATCGCCTTCAACGGCCTCGATCGCGCCGTGCATTGCATTCTCGGACTCCCAGAACCCCAATTTCAGTCCGCCCGCGAAGCCCACCGAGAAAAGACGGGAATTCCAATGCGTCAACTCGACATCAGACAGTTTTGTCTCACCGCCACCATTTTTGATCCACTCTCCGACGGCCGCATATACCTGGTCCAATTGCGAAACTTCCACCAGAATCCTCGGCACCGTCGGAACGCGTCCAGTAACCAACTCCAGGTTGCCGATCGATGCGAGAAATGCGGCACCCTCGCCCCCATCATCTTTCCAGCCCTTGCCCGCCTCAAACCCCAGCGCGATAAAAAGCTTCTTCAATTCCGCAAATTCCGCCGAGTTCGACACCGGCTCGACGACTGTCATTCCCTTGATCATTTTTCGATTGTATCGTCTAGAAGCAGCCAGACCGGAGCCCTCCCGATGCATGAAACGCCTTCCACCTCCCTCGCCTTACCCGCTTATGAGACTCTGCTCCTCACCTACGATGGTCCAGTCGCCACTGTCGCGATCAATCGTCCCAAGGTGCTGAATGCCCTAAACGCACAGGTCTTCACCGATCTCGAGCACGTCTTTATCCTTCTCGCCAAGGATCCATCCATTCGCGCCGTGCTGCTTACCGGCACCGGCGAAAAGGCCTTTGCGGCCGGCGCCGATATCAACGAACTCGCGCTGACCGACGCCACCACCGGCGAGAAACTTGCCCTGCGTGGCCAGAATGTCTTCCATCTGATTGAAACCTGCGGCAAGCCGGTCCTCGCCTGCGTGAACGGCTTTGCCCTCGGTGGCGGCTGCGAACTTGCACTTGCCTGCACGTTACGCATCGCAAGCGAAAACGCCCGTATGGGCCAGCCCGAGGTCAAACTCGGCCTGGTCCCGGGCTATGGTGGCACCCAGCGCCTGCCACGACTCGTCGGGCCATCCGCCGCGCTCAAACTGTTGCTCACCGGCGACATCATCAACGCGCAGGAGGCCCTCCGAATCGGACTGGCCGATGAAGTCGTCCCGGTGGCTGACCTGCTCTCGCGTGGCTACGCTCTCGCCCTGCAAATGACCGCGCAGGCCCCGCTGGCCGTCGCAGGATGTCTGGAGGCGGTCCATCAGGGAGCAGATCTCCCCCTCGCCGACGCGTTAGCCCTCGAAGCCGGAATCTTTGGTCGGCTCAGCGCAACCAATGACAAGAAAGAAGGTGTGGAGGCGTTTCTGGCAAAACGCACGGCCATCTGGACGGGCAAGTAGAATCAGCCCTGCTGAGGAGATTTCCTGCTTCCTGGGTGACTCGGCTCTGTCTGATTTATTCTGGTAGAGTGCGCCTCCAAATTGCAATCCTGACCTTGGCCCTGCTGTCTTCGCTAAGCAGCTGCTCACGCTCCGCTCTTCCGTCCTCCGCGGCCTCCGAATCGAACGCGCAGCAGCACCGTCAGCTTGAGGACATCCGCCAGGAACTCGAGCAGATTCCACCGCCATCCAAGACCCGCTATCTCGCGGTGAAGTCCCTGACCAGCTGGGAAAACCCATACCTCACGATCCAGGGGCAGATGGTAACGGTGCATGTAACGGTCGCCGACGCCAACTCCTCGAACCTGGGCATAGGTGGCCTCCTGCGCCCCGTAGGCGCGCGCCGTCAGGATCTCAATGTCCGCACCAACGACCTGGCTGTGGCCCTGAACGCCGTGCCGGCAAGCGCTTGGCCCTACGGTCGCGTAGTCGCCATAGAAGAAGCACACGATGCACCCATGTCTGCGCGGCCCGAGCTTCGCCGCAACATGGAAGCCGCAATGCGGACGCTCAGCGATATCGGCGTCGTGGTCTACGAGTGGCAGGACAACGGTCCCGCCCCGCGCTAATACTCTCAGAACCTCCAGCCGGATGCGCTAAGATTCCCACAACGTGCACACGACCGCTCTCGTTGTTTTCTGCCTATTCTTTGCCTTAGTAACGCTTGCCGGTTTCTGGGCCGTTCGCTGGCGACGTCCCCTCTCGATGCACTCGCTCGAAGAATGGGGCTTGGCCGGGCGCAGCTTCGGCACGTGGATCACCTGGTTCTTGCTTGGTGGCGACCTCTACACCGCTTACACCGTCATCGCCGTGCCCGCCGCTCTCTACGGAGCCGGCGCCAATGGCTTCTTCGCGGTTCCCTACGCCATCCTCGCGTATCCATACATGATGCTTGTGCTGCCGCGTCTGTGGACCGTCTGCCATCGCCACGGCTACATCACCTTCGCCGATTTCGTCCGCGGCCGTTATAGCAATCGCGCCCTCACCCTCGCCATCGCACTCACCGGAATCCTTGCCCTGATGCCATACATCGCGCTGCAACTTGTAGGCATGCGCGTCGTCATCGGTGCACTTGGAGTCCACGGAGAGTGGCCTCTCGCAGCCGCGTTCGTGATACTTGCCGCATATACCTACTCCTCCGGACTCCGCGCCCCCGCGGTCATCGCTATCGTCAAGGACGTGATGCTGTACGTTATGGTGATCGTCGCCATCCTCTGGCTGCCCCATAAACTCGGGGGCTACGCGCATGTTTTTGCAGTGGCCAATGAAGCGCTCTCTCGCCACAATCCGGCGGCCTCGGTGACGCTCGGCCACGGCCAGTTTCTGAGCTACAGCACCCTGGCGATCGGCTCAGCTATCGCCCTGATGCTCTACCCCCACACCGCCACGGCTGTGCTGAGCGCGAAGAGCGCCAACACCGTCCGGCGCAACGCCGCGATGCTCCCCGCGTACAGCTTTCTCCTCGGCCTCGTTGCTTTACTCGGATATGTCGCCCTGGCTGCCGGCGTGGTCACAAAGGACACAAGCTCGACCGTCCCGCTCTTGTTACTCAAGATGTTTCCGGAGTGGTTCGCTGGCTTCTGCCTCTCCGCTATCGCCATCGGCGCGCTGGTGCCGGCCGCCATCATGTCCATCGCGGCCTCCAATCTCTTCACCCGCAACATCTGGGGCGAGCTAACCAGCAAACCCATGTTGCCCCGGCAGGAGTCCAGCATGGCCAAGCTTGTATCCCTGCTGGTCAAGTTCGCCGCGCTTATCTTTGTGCTCAAGCTGCCAGCTCCTTATGCGATCGAGATGCAATTGCTCGGCGGAATTTGGATCGCACAGATGTTTCCGGCCGTCGCAATCGGAGTCTTCACGCGCTGGTTCCATCCCTGGGCGCTATTCGCGGGCTGGGCCATCGGCATGGTCTCCGGCTCATGGATGGTGTGGTCGCTCAGCCTCAAGAGCAGCGTCTACCCGGTCCCGCACGTCGGCAGCATGTACGCCGCCGTGCCGGCACTACTGCTGAATATTGCGGTCGCGGCCCTTTTGACACTCGCGCTGCGCCCCACTGGTTTCGCCCCGGGGATAGACCAGACCGACGCCGCCGCCTACATTGGATAAGGCACCTCTGCTTAAGCCCCGAACCTGTGCGACCCTGAAAGTATGTCTTCATCTCTCCAGCCCCGTCGCACACTGGGCTTCCTCGCGTGCGGCCTCGCCAGTTCCTTCTGGGGCTGCGGCTTCTTCTTTGGCAAAATTGCCTTGGCGGAGATGCACTTTGGCGCCATGGTGCTGTACCGTTTTCTCTTCGCGACCATCGCGCTGATCCCCCTCTTGTTCACGCACAAACCCAACTTCAACCGCCGGGAGTGGGGCGTCCTTCTCGTTGCATCCTTCCTCGGCGTGCCGTTGCAGTTCCTCATCCAGTTTTACGGACTGTCTCTTACGACCGTCAGCCACGCCTCCCTGATGGTTGGGACCATGCCCGTCATCCTCGCCGTCGGCGCCGCTGTCTTCGCGCACGAGCGCATGGATGCAATCGGCTGGGCTGCACTCGCAGGCTCAACCATCGGAGCTGCCCTCATCGCGCTGGGCGGCCACCACGGCGGCGCCAACCAGGCATCGCTGACTGGCGATCTGCTGGTCGTCTTCTCCCTCGGGATCGCCCTCTTCTGGATCCTGATGAACAAGCAACTGCTGGAACGGCATTCGCCAATCGTCGTTACCGCGTACGGCCTCGTCGCGGGTACGCTCATGCTCCTCATCTTCGTACCGCTCGCATACGGTCCGCCACCCTTCGCCCATGTCTCCATCAAGGCATGGGCGGCCCTTGCGGCCAGCGGCCTGCTCTGCACTGCGATCACCACCCTCCTCTGGAACTGGGGTCTCACGCAGGTCCCTGCCTCCCAAGCCGGCGTGCTGTTGAATATGGAGCCATTGATCGGCTCACTGCTCGGTGTGCTGGTGCTCGGCGAAATGCTCGGCCCCAGCGCATGGACTGGCGGCGCGCTCATTCTCGTCGCAGCCTTTACTCTCACGATGCATTCCAAAACCAGCGTCCGGACAATCCCCGTGCCGTCGATAGACTAGATCAATGCCCGGTGCGAACGAGCTTCTTCAATGGACCAAGAGAATGCAATGGCGACGCGGCCTCCGTGCCCTCGTCACCGTAGGCACCCTGATGGTGGTCAGCCACCTCCTTGGTCGTTCCCCTTTGGCCGCGGCCCTCGGCGCCTTCAACTGCTTGCTCGTCGATAACGGCGGCCCGTACCGCACTCGGCTCACCACCATGGCCGTCGCACTACTAGGCGGAACACTCGCCCTGATAGCAGGGTCCTTGTTACCCGCAAATCTTCTTGTAGTTATCCTTGTGACGCTCGCCGTGTGCTTCGCTGTCACCTACGCCCGCGTCGTCTCTCAGCCCATCGCGTCCACCTCCGTGCTGATCCTCGTAGTGTACTTCGCGGGACTCGGCGGCTCGCTCCACACTCTGGCCGCCGCAAGGATCGCGGCAGAGATGGTCCTGCTCGGCGGCGTCTGGACCATGTTGATTTCGCTCCTCCTCTGGCCCATCGATCCGTTCCGTCCGGCCCGCCTAACCGTGGCCACCTGCTATGTTTCACTCGCAGATTTCACAGCCAGCCTGGCCTCTGCGGACAAGCTTGCCGGCAACGCCGAAGCCGCCATGCGAGCCGCGCACAACTGGCAGCGCAAACTGCGCACGCAGATGGAAGAAGCTCGTAGCGCACTCTCCGTCACAGGGGCAAGGTCGCCGTCGCGTACGGTCCGCGCCCGAAACCTCACGGTCCTCCTCGAGACCGCAGACATGCTTATGGCCCGTACCATGCTGCTCACCGAACTCCTGGAGGCTGACACCTCTTCCGAAGCTCTGCAGGCCTCTATCCGAGACCTGGCGCTGTGGCTAGCCTCCGCCGAGCAAGCAATCGGCCGCGCCCTGATTCGGAAACCCGCAGACGCAGCCGCGTCCTTCGCGCCCGAGGGCTCACACCGAATGCAGTTCGCGACCGCCAGACGCAAGCGCGCACGTCCAGTTCCTGCCCCTTCCGTCAATTCCCTCGTCAGTCATCTGCAAGCTGAAGAAAGCGACACAGCGCTCGAACTCGGTATTGCGTTTGATGCCATCCGCGCAATCTGGACCGGCATTGATATCAA